>JBJTOP010000253.1:0-6140 GCA_046074645.1 Planctomycetaceae bacterium
CGTTCCACTCCGCGAAACGCCCCCCCATTCCCCATTCCCCATTCCCCATTCCCCATCCCCATTCCAATGCCATCATCTTCCCCCCGCTCCCTCACCACCACCGCGCTGTTTTCAGCCATCACATTCTGCCTGTTTCTCGCCGGCTGCAGTGCCACCAATTCGATTGACTATGGCAAGGTCACGCTGGTGAATGTGAGCGGTACAGTGACCCTGGACGGCCAGCCACTGGGAGGTGCCGTGGTGACCTTCGAAAATCAGGAAACGGGTACCATGTCGTTCGCTCGCACAAATTCCAGCGGCCGTTACACGCTGCAGTTTGACAGCGAGAAGGACGGCGTGACCCCCGGAAAGAAGCTTGTCCGATTCAGTACCATACGGACGATTCTCGGGCTGCGGGGCGAGGAAGGTGAAGAGGTGGGAGAAGCCTCGACCGAGGGGGCAGCGGCAGAGAAATCGCAGGAGCAGGTGCCGGAATGCTACAACGGCAAGTCCACACTCACCGTTGAGGTCACTCCGGACTCGACAACCATGGATTTCGATTTGAAATCTGACTGCTCCACCAGCGGCCGCGTGGGTGGGTGAGCGTTTTCGTCCGACGGGGCGATGCGACAGCGATTTTTGCATCGCGGGAAACACACCTGACATCCACGCCCTGAACTGCTACGATACCGCAACCGCCCGACGGCTGCAGTCTCTTCGTGTTCAGGCAACTCACATGACCGATCCGCGAGTCCCTCTGAAAAATCCTCTGGTCGCCACCCTGCTGGCCTTTCTGCTGCCGGGTGCTGGTCACTTCTATCAGGGCAGGAAGTTCAAGGCGGTTATTTTTTCGGCCGGCATTCTGACGCTGTTCGTCTGGGGAATGGTTCTGGGGCACGGTCAGCCCGTCTACAGTCAGCTGGTCCTCCGCAGTTCCTCAACCCTGCCACAGCTCTCCCGGAAGGCACCACCACAGAACTTCTCGTATGCGTATGCCGCACAGGTGCTCATTGGCATTCCCGCTTTGCCGGCATTGATTCAGGATTTCCGCTTTCGACGGGACGATGACACAGTCAACTTTCTCGCTGCACCACTCAACAGCGACTTCACCGGACGGCTGGTCGAAAACTCCGTCCGAGGCGATCGGCAGCGGCAGATTTCTGGTCGACTGTCGATTGTCCCCAGTCGTCCTGAAGGCAGTCGATCAGCAACTGGAACGCTCACCACCACCGACGAATCCGGGCAGCCACTGATACTCAACCTCGGCGGCCAGCTGGAACTCGGGCGGCGTGTCTTTGGTTCACCGCTCAGAGAGTTCTCGTGCCGTGTCCTCTCAGACGATCCCGAAACGCCCGCATCAGAGATCGTGGGCACGGTGGATCGCAGCTTTGTCAACTGGTTCCAGGCTCCGCTGGACACCAACGAACTGGATCGGCTCAACGGCAGTCTCAGCCGTCAGTTCGACGTGGCCTGCGTCTTCACATGGATTGCGGGTCTTCTGAATCTTCTGGTGATCTGGGATGCCGCTCAGGGCCCGGCGTATGGTTATGGCGACGAAAAGCCGGAGGAACCAGAGAAAAAGCCGGAACCGGATGAGAAGCCGGAACCGGGCGGGCAGGCGACCATTGCATCCGGCAGGTAATCATCAGCAGATTGAGGATCTCATGGACTATTCTCTGCTCAGCCAGGCACTGCCGCTCACGGCAATCATCTGCCTTGTGTACTCCGCCACACGATTCGAACTGCGGGAAAAGATCCTTCGGTCTGCGCTGGTGATGTTCATCAAAACGATCATGTTCCTTGGTGTGCTCTACCTGCTGCTCGTCTGGTTTTCGCGTTAAACGGGCGCGGGCAATTCTCGTTTTTCCACAAATCTGAGGAACAGCCCGTCCCGCTTGCAGTTTTTCGCTCCTTTCGGTAGTCTTCCGCATTCTCTGCCGATCGCAGCCGGGTTCGTCGTGCGCGCCGGCGTTGGCAGGAAATGCGAATGCTCAGTGAATTCTCACAGGGTCAGTGTCAATGAAGTACGTTTACACGTTCGGGGACGGAAAAGCCGAAGGCGACGCCACGCAAAAGCCGCTGCTGGGTGGCAAAGGTGCTAACCTGGCGGAAATGAGTCGCATTGGATTGCCAGTGCCTGCGGGCTTCACAATCACGACGGAAGTCTGCACCTATTTCTACGCCAACAAGAAACAGTACCCCCCTGAACTGACTGCTCAGGTCCAGGCTGCCATCGCCAACGCCGAAGCAATCATGAACGCCAAATTCGGCGACACCACCAACCCGCTCCTGCTCAGCTGCCGGTCCGGTTCCCGCGAATCCATGCCTGGCATGATGGACACGGTGCTCAACATCGGCATCAACGAACAGGTCGTCCAGGCGCTCATCCGCCAGTCGGGCAACGAGCATTTCGCGTGGGACAGCTACCGTCGCCTGATTCAGATGTACGGCGACGTTGTGCTGGGACTCAAGCCGGAATCCAAAAACGACCCTGACCACTTCGAAGAAATCCTCGAACACGCTCGCGCGGCCGCCGGCGTCGATCACGAAAAAGACCTCACCGTCGATGCTCTGAAAAAGATCGTCGCCGAATTCAAAGCAGTCATCAAAGAGCATCGCGGCATCGATTTCCCCGAAGACCCCATGCAACAGCTCTGGGGCTGCATCGGCGCCGTCTTCGGCAGCTGGATGAATGACCGCGCTCTGGTTTACCGTCGTCAGTACGGCATCCCTCACGACTGGGGTACAGCCGTCAACGTGCAGGCCATGGTGTTCGGGAACCTCGGCGACGACTGCGCCACCGGCGTCGGACTGACTCGAAACTGTTCCGTAGGCCTTCCCGGCTTCTGCGGTGACTACCTGATCAACGCACAGGGCGAAGACGTCGTCGCGGGAACTCGCACCCCCCGCCGCATCGAAGAAACCCTCGCCAGCGACATGCCCGTCGCCCACAAGCAGCTCGATGACATCGGCAAAATCCTCGAAAATCACTACCGCGAAGTTCAGGACATCGAATTCACCGTCCAGCGCGGCAAAGTCTGGATGCTCCAGACCCGCAACGCCAAACGGACCGGATTCGCAGCCGTTCGCATCGCCGTCGATCTCGTCAACGAAGGACTCATCGACCCCCGCACGGCACTCGAAAAACGCCGCATCCCCGCCGACGACCTCAACCAGCTCCTGCAGCCGATCTTCAACCCGGCCGCAAAGACCGCTGCCGTCAAGTCCGACCAGTTCCTGGCCAAAGGCATTAACGCCGGCCCGGGTGCCGCCACCGGACAGATCGTCTTCCACGCCTCCGACGCCGAAGAACGCTGGAACGCCGACAACTCCCTTCAGCTCATCCTTGTTCGCAAGGAAACCAGCCCGGAAGACCTCCGCGGCATGAAGGTCGCCCGCGGGATCCTCACCGCCTTCGGCGGCGCATCCTCACACGCAGCACTCGTCAGCCGCCAGATGGGCAAAACCTGCGTCTGCGGCTGCGATAAACTCAATATCGACTACGAAGCCGGTACCGTCACCGTCAGCGGCAAAGTACTCCGCGAAGGCGACTGGATCTCCGTCGATGGCTTCACCGGCGAAGTCTTCGCCGGTCGCATCGATACCAGCCCCTCCGAAGTCATGGACGTTCTCATGGGCAAGCTCGCCCCAGAGAAATCCGAGATCTACGGCCGCTACGCTCAACTCATGACCTGGGCCGACCAGTTCCGCACCCTCAAGGTGCGCGCCAACACCGAATCCGCCGACGCCGAAGCCGCAGTCGCTCTGGGCGCCGAAGGTGTCGGTCTCTGCCGCACCGAACACATGTTCTTCGATCATCTCGACGAAATGCGCGAAATGATCTTCGCCACCGCCAAAGAAGACCGCGAAAAAGCACTCGCAAAGCTCCTCACATTCCAGCGAGACGACTTCACCCACCTCTTCAAAACCATGGGTGCTCGCCCCGTCACCATCCGACTCCTCGACCCGCCGCTCCACGAATTCCTCTCCGAACATCACCTGCACGAAGATCCAACCCTCGCCGGTAAACTCGCCAGCACCTTCAACGTCACTGAAGAACAGGTGCACCGCCGCGTTGATGAGCTCAAGGAATCCAATCCAATGCTCGGACATCGCGGTTGCCGTCTCGGAATCGTCTACCCGGAAATCACCGCAATGCAGGCCCGGGCCATCATCGAAGCCGCCTGTGCCGTGAAACAGGCCGGCATCGACTGCCATCCCGAAATCATGATCCCGCTCGCCGGTTACAGGACCGAAGTCGATAACCAAACCGCCATCATCCGCGATACCGCCGAACAGGTCTTCGCAGAACAGGGCGTCAGAGTCGATTACATGGTCGGCACAATGATCGAAGTCCCCCGCGCTGCCATGACCAGCGGCGAAATTGCTCACACCGCCGAATTCTTCAGCTTCGGTACCAATGACCTCACACAAACCTGCCTCGGTATCAGCCGCGACGACTACAAGTCGTTCATCGGTTACTACACCGAAAATGACATCGTCCCGGCAGACCCGTTCCAGACCATCGACCAGACCGGTGTCGGTCGGCTCATGAAAACCTCCGTTCAGGACGGCCGCGCTGTCCGATCTGATCTCAAAATCGGTATCTGCGGCGAACACGGCGGCGATCCAAAGTCGGTCTACTTCTGCCACGAAATCGGACTCAACTACGTCAGCTGCTCTCCACGCCGAATCCCCATCGCACGCCTCGCTGCCGCCCAGGCCGCAGTCGCTGGCAGCAAGTAATCGCTGACCGTTGAGTCAATCAGACTGTCACCAGCGAGCCTCCCCTGCGGAGGCTCGCTTTTTTTTCCCGGCAGCCCGCTGCCGGGCGCTGTTCACCTGAAAATCCGCAACCGGAGCCCGGCCGAACGCCTCTTTTGACGCACTGCGGCACTCGTGTGGAACGCAGAGAGTGATCTTCAGGGGTCGCCGCGGAGTCCTTTTGCCAACTTGCGGATGGCGTCGATGATCGCGTCGATCTGCGTTCGGCTGCGTTCCGTGATCTTCGCGATTCCACTGACGCCTTTGTCTTCCAGCATCAGACGAAACACGGTGCACCACAGCTCCGGGTCCGGTGCGTCCTCGCCGATGCGTTTCAAAAGCGCCTGCAGCAGATCCTGCACGTCCACCCGCTCCTCGTTGCTCGCTGACGCGGGGTCGCCCAGCTGATCCTCCAGACCTGCTGCAGCGCTGTCTTCTGAGCAGGGCTGATTGAGCGACACCTGCGGTCGCTTGCCACCCCGCGCGGTCCCCTTGCGACGGAAATCCCGCGCTTTCTCGGCCACAACCAGTCGCAGCCGACCAAACAGCCGTTCACGCCGGTCAACAGTTTCCAGCCGACCTTTTTTGGCTCGCTCCGCGAGGTGCACCATCGCCTCCTGAATGACCGCTTCAGAATCGTCCTGCTGATTGCCGGTGCTGCCGAGCTTTCCATAGGCATAACGCATCATCTTTCCGTATTGCGGATCCGCATACAGGCGGCTCATCAGCTGATCCACCGCCGAATGATCACCAATCCGGATTTTTTCAAGCATCTGAGTGATGGAATGCGACGATCGATCGTGCTCTGCACCATCGGCAGCGACAGCATTTGGGGACATCCGCGGAACTCCTGCATCGAAATTGAAAGAACACCAACAAAACTCAGCAACAACCCACAGCCCTGCACATCGCTCAGGCCAACAGAGGACCCGCATGGATCAGCGACCTGCGGAACTGCTGCAGTTCCCAGTGCGCCGCACTCGATTCGTCACTCGCAAAATACCGCCGCGCGTTTCGCAGTCGTCTCCGCCCCGACTCTTTCAACGCCGTCGACAACCCACTCCGCTCCAGCTGCTCCTCGGCCGCATCCATCAGCGGCAACGCCTGCTGGGGATTGGAATGCTCCAGCATCGCCAGACATCGACCAAGCGAACCTGGAACGACAGCCGAACACCGCACCCCGAACACTGAATGTCCACGCGTTTCGTTAATCATCGTCATTCTCTCCCGAAAAAATCCCCACTCCCGCTTCCCTCCCCGTCGCACCACGACAGACACGAGACAGAAGCCTCTTCCCTCCAAATTGTCATCCCGCAGCACAGTTGATCGAATTTTTTCAAAAAATTCAAATCCCCGGTGGCGTTCTGACGTTGCGTCATGGGACAAATGGGACGTAT
>JBJTOP010000254.1:0-3785 GCA_046074645.1 Planctomycetaceae bacterium
CCCATCAACCGGAAGGCTGTCTGCCGACCAGTTGGTATTTCCGCCGACGTTGGCTGACCACGACGTGTTCAGGTCACCAACCCACGTGAGGCTGGCGGGAAGTATGCGGTCTTCCAGCGTTTCGGGCACAGCTCGCAGGGCGCCTGGGACGTTGATGGCTTTGAACCTTTTGCGGCGAAGGCGGGCGACTGCAGCACGCTGCTTGTCAGATGTCCAGAGCCGTGAGCATTCCCTGAGCCATTTGTTGAGAGACATTCGGTGAATCCGGAGATTTGCTGAGTTTCAGTATGGCGTGCGGAGAGCAGGCAGGTGCCTGATCGAGCAGACGTGGTCGCCCGCCATACCCACGAATTCCCCACCTGCCGCGGTCACACTTCTGCTGACGACGTGGGAATCCGGCAACATATGCAGCTCCTTCTGCGAATCCGTTGAGGAATTTTTTGAAAAAATCAATTTTGACGATTTTGGTATTGTGAGGTATTTAATCTCTGGAATGCAGCCTTGTATTCGCCGAACTCCTGAGTAGACTCGCAAGGGATGCTCCAAGCAGCTTGATTTTCCGCGGCCTACGGTGTTTCATGGGTTCCCAGTCAGCAGACACATCAACCGGAATGCTTGCCCGCGTGCAGGCCGGGGATACTCAGGCGTGGGCCGAATTCTCCGAACGCTGCCGCAGCGTGGTGACGGACTGGTGTCGATGGCACAATCTTCAGTGTGCCGACACCGACGACATCAGGACACTCTGCTGGTTGTGATGCACAAAATTCGTGGCTTTGATCGTACGGGGCGCGGCAGTCTTCGCGCCTGGCTGCGCGGCATTGCCTGGCGATGCTGGTGTCGGGCCGTGGCGAAAGCCGACCGTGCAACAGCAGAATCGCTCAAAAGCCTGCTGCAGTCCTCCTACGACGACATCGCCCGTCTTGAAGCCGAATATGAACGGCTCGCACAACTGGAAACACTGCAGAAAGCCATGGCCGTTGTCCAGCGCCGCGTCACATCAAATACATGGCAGGCATTCTGCCTCACAGCACTGCACAATCAGTCGGGCGCTCAGGCTGCAGAGATCCTTGGCATGACAGCGGATGCTGTGCATTCATCACGGGCTCGCGTTCAAAGACTCATTAGCGCCGAATTGCGGCGACAGGCTTCCAAACCAACACCATGACTCACATCAGCATGAATACTGGATCCGTCTGCGAATTTCAGATTTTTATCGAGGATTACATCAACGGGGCTCCGGATAATCGGCTCGCCGAAAACTTCGAAGCTCATTTGCCGCAATGCGCTTCGTGTCGAGAAATGCTGGAGACCACACTCAACGCCGCTCCAGCTCCCGACTGGCTGGAATTGCTCCGACAAACCGACCGGACTCCGCTGCCGTCTCAAATAGAAACAGGCAGCAAGTCAACCCTGGCCACCAGCTCGGCACCTGTCGAACGCACCCCGTTCATCACGCTGCCTCCAATCCTGCCGTCCCGATTTCAAATCGTACGACAGCTGGGCGCTGGTGGCATGGGAGGTGTCTGGGAAGCCGTCGATCGTGTTCTGAATCGAACTGTCGCCATCAAAGTGCTCAAAAGTTCGGCTGCCATCCATGAACAGCAGCGACTGCTGCAGGAAGGCACTGCACTCGGACGACTGGGCCACCCCGGAATCGTGCGGATCTACGAAGTCATTCTCTCTCGTGATCAGCCGGCCGTGGTGATGGAAATGGTGCATGGCCCCGGGCTCTACGAATATGTCCGAGACCGTGTCATCCCTCCAAATGAGGCCGCGTTTTTGTGCATGCGGATTGCCGCTGCCGCAGCCCACGCACACGACAACAACGTGATCCATCGAGACCTCAAACCCTCAAATATCCTGCTCAGTCCGGCAATGACAGACACCGGGGCAGACTCAACCACCAGTCACAGCCATTGGCAACCAATGATTTCCGACTTTGGAATTGCCAGGCTGCTGGACGAAACCACGATCACTCACGCAGGTCAGATTCTTGGTACCCCCGCTTATATGGCCCCTGAACAAACAGCGGGACTGCCATCCGCCATTACGGCCGCGGCTGATGTCTACGGAATCGGCGCAATCCTTTATCATCTGCTCACAGGCAGGCCACCATTCGTCACGGATCACACCAGTGCCACCCTTGCCCGCGTCCGTGATGCCGACCCCCTCGCCCCGCACCTGCTCAGACCAGGCATCTCACAGGATCTCGAAAACATCTGTCTCAAGTGCCTGTCCAAATCGCCCGCAGACCGCTACCCCAGCGCCCCAGCACTCGAAGCGGATCTCGGGGCCTTCCTGCAGGGCCGCCCTGTTGTGGCAAGGCCCGCCAGACTCACCCTGAAAACAATCAAATGGGTCCGCCGAAACAGACTGCTCGCCACATTCTTGACGGCAACTCTTGCTCTCCTCATCGGCATCATCACCCTCTCGCTGCTGTTTGCACGCGAACAAAACAAGCTCCGGTTGATTGCCAATAGCCAAAGAGATTCAGCTAAAAATGCCTACGATGAATCTCGGGCCACCACAGAGAAGCTGGAACGACAGCTGGAAGCTGCAGTCGTCAGCAAGAACGAAGTGATGGAGCTGATCGGTAATCCCAACGCCTTTCGTTCGCCGCTGTCAGAAGATCAGCTGCGGCGACTCAATGAAAACGCACTCAGGGTGTACCGGGATTATATGGATCACTTCAGTTCGGGGACAATGACGCGGCCACGCGATCTGCACGTCGCCGTCCGATACTTCTCAATGCTACTGCATCTCGATCCCGACAAATGTCAATCCGCCGATCTTGAACGGATTGCGAATACATTCGACAGCATGTCGCCCGAACAACTCAACGCAGATGGAATGCTGGATCTGCGCTGCCGTTTTCTTGAAGTCAGTGCCAGGGCTGCGGCCCACCGATCAGAGTTTTCCAGAGCCGCGGAATTGTGGCTGCAGCTGGCAGGCCTGTTCGCAGAGTCGGCCGGAACTGGTGACCAGCCCTCACCGCTGCAAACCGTCAGCATGCGAAATCAGTCCGGCATGCTCATGAATGCGGCGATCGAACTCGCGCGAGACAGGAGTATTCGGAAAGCCGCAGAATCCGCCGGTGAAGCCTGCCGAATCCTCCGCCGCGTGCTCATCGCCGAACCCCATTCCCTCATCGATCACGTCCGCCTCCTCGACTACACACTTGGACACATCGGTTACCTGCGGCAAATCGGTGACCTGCAGGCTGCCACCAGCGCCGGCGAGGCAGCGCTCGCATTCTCCCCCACAAACGGATACCCCACCCCTCACATCCAAAACACAATTGATCAGCTCCGAGCTCGCCTCAACGCCTCGCTCGGCAACACCCCTCCCTGACCTCCCCTGTCAGCAACCCGGCAGCGAACACCGCCACCGCCCCCCATTCCCAAACCTTCACTCTCCCCCTTCCCTTCGCCCCTCCATCCGCCTATACTTCCTCCCCGACGATCCGCTACCGCGGATTGTCTCTGAACCGGGGGCGATCGGATTTGACTGGGTTGCCGCGATTCAGGGTGGCGTGTCGAGGTTGATCAGTTGGCCTCGTAAAAAGCTGATCAACAAACAACTGCCAAACCGCAGTTTTCTCTCGCAGCCTGATTCAGGCTGTGCCAGCCTAAGGATCCCCGCCCGAGGAGCCGACCGCTGGACGCAAATTCTGGCTGGCATCGGTTCACCGTCCGCTACGGCCGATGCAAGACTTCGTCGTGGACTGGCGCTGGATGGTCTTGTTCGTCGTACCTCTCCATCGCGACATAATCAACGAACTACAC
>JBJTOP010000255.1:0-27542 GCA_046074645.1 Planctomycetaceae bacterium
CGAATACCAGATTCAGCCGGAATGGATCGAGGTGACAGGGGAACAGGGGCAGCGTCTGCGCCGGCAGCTGAATACTGCGGTTTGTGCGGCCTTCTACGACACGGGTGTCGCCTCGCCCCCGCTACCGCTCGCGAAGGGGAACGCGTCAAAGTCCGCTATCGCTACACGGGCTACCCGGCCACGGAAACCGCTGCCATGTTCGCGCGGGCCAAAGTGCAGCCAAATCCGCGAATCGATCCCAGCCACCATTTCGTCTTTGCCGGTAACCAGTGGCCGCGACTCACGTTTGCAAATCGAATTCCGATGGATCAGCCGTGGTGGGGCGGGCGACCGTTTCTGTCCGGACACAATGCTCGCCCCGGCTACCACAGCGTGGATGATCCGGATGCTCAGCTGAAACTTGGCCCCACCGCGTTTGCCGCCGCGCCCGTTGGTCCAGCCGATCCGTCCCCTGGCCGCTGGCTGGTCACCGCCCGCGTACGGTCTGTGAATACCGTCGGCCCCGGAGGTCGCCTCGAAGTCCTCTGCCTGAAAAAAGCAGACCCCAGCGGCAACGGTTTTGTGCTGATGGACCAGAGCAATATCAGCAGTCGCCAGATCGGCTGGTTCGGAGCCGGCAGCTTTGATTGGCGCGAAGAACGGCTGGTGGTGGACGTGCCGGAAGGGACTGGAGGACTGGCCCTGTGTCTGGGCAATGCCGGTACCGGAGACGTGTTCCTGTCTGAAGTGCGTTTTGAACCGCTGGACACCGACCGCCGCATCGAATCCAGCATGCTGCCCTCCGCACCCACCACCGCTGCTCCCCCGGAAATGCTCTGGGACCTGCGGATGGAAGAACAGTCCGGCCTGTATGTCTATAACCATGGATCCGCCGAAAATCGCCTGCTGGAGCTTGCAAATGTCGACTGGGTCGTCAACTCCGGTCGCCCGGCACTTCAGTTCCGCGAAAATCCTCGCGATCGAGCGGATTATCCGCCGCTGGGTCTGCTGGATACCTGGCTGCGTCACCCGAACCTGCGTGCAAACTACGAACCGCATCGACACGGAGCGTTTGGTCTGGGAGGCTTTCATGGTGGCGGTCGTCCCCTGCAGGCGCTCACGCTGGCCGCGTGGATCCGACCGGCCACGGAAATGGGTCAGGGCCCACACCCCGGTCGTGGTGATATCCTCGGCTACGGAGCGCGTCGCTTTATCCTCGGACTGGACGGACAAACCGCCCCCTATCACCTTGCCGCCTGGCTCAATGTGAACGACCGCATGGTCACAGAGGCCGTTGTAGAGCCGGAACGATGGCAGCATGTGGCCATGACGTGCGAGCCCAGTGACGGTCAATGGCGCGTGCGGCTGTACCTTGACGGCCGTGAAGTCGGCGGGGGAGTGACTGCGAAGCTGGGGGTGTCGGAAACAGTCCCGGATTCGCTGATTCTGGGAAGCGAATACTTCTATCTGCACTGCCATTACTACCGGGGACTGATTGGCCCGGTAATGGTCCAGGAACGCTGCCTGGCCGGGTCTGAGGTTCTGGAACTCGCCTCCCGGCCGTAGAGCAGAGTTCAAGACCAGTTCAGCGGACGGGCGACAGCCCTATTTGCGTTGAAGTTCTCTGCAACCTCTGAAAAGACCGGCCATAACCCGTGAGGGCGAGGCTGGGATGACGAAACGGTGTGAATTCGGGCGAATTGGGATGTTTTCAGTTCTGCTTGCCAGTTGACAGCTCTCACCGCGATCCCTTGTGCAGGGACTGTTGGTCTCTCGCAAAGGCGCAAAGACGCAAAGGAAGAACAGAAGGTTCAAATTTCCAACATTTCCAGCTTTGCGCCCTGGGGCCTTTGCATGAGGAAAGAGTTGCTGCAGCAGGATGCCAGGCGGCGCGTCTGCAGGAAATCCGATAGACGATCTCAAGTGTCCTTAAAACCGTTTCGTCATCCCAGCCTCGCCCTTCCGAGTCGTGTTCTGTATCTTCACGGTGTTGCAGAGAACTTCAATGCCGTTGGACTGCCGAGTGGCGGCCGGTTGTCCCGGCACATTCCGCGTTTCGTGCCCCTGATTTCTCACTTTCTTTTCCCGTGGATCTTCCATGTCTCCCGTCGATTTACTTAAGAAGCTCATTTCCATTCCCAGTATCAATCCGATGGGTCGCGACCTGTCCGGGCCGGAGTATTTCGAGGCGGGGGTGGCGGATTTTCTGGAGCGGGTGCTGCTGGATTCGGGGTTGCCTTGTGAGCGAGTGGATGTGGTGCCCGGTCGCAGCAACCTGCTGACGCGCATCGACAGTCCGGGTTCCAGTCGTACGGTGCTGTTCGATGCCCACATGGACACGGTTCCGGTGGATGGCATGACTATCAACCCGTTTGATCCGATCGAGCGAGCTGGTCGGATCTACGGTCGTGGTTCCTGCGACGTGAAGGGTGGTCTTGCTGCGATGCTGGCGGCCGTGCTGCGGCTGCATCGGTCGCCATCTGCGGGGATGCCTGACGTAGTGTTCTCAATGACGTGTGATGAAGAGTCTACCAGTCTTGGCGTGCATCATCTGACGGCTGGCTGGATTTCGGGGACGCCGGTTTACAGGCTTTGTCCGACTCCGCCGGACGTAGCGATTGTTGCAGAGCCGACGCTGCTGGACATTGTCACAGCGCACCGTGGGGCAGTGCGGTGGAAGATTCGAACCGCGGGCCGGGCCTGCCACAGTTCGCGACCGGCGGAAGGTATCAATGCGATTTACCGGATGGCACGGGTGCTGGAGCTGCTTGAAGAATACGCTGCATGGCTGCCGGAGTCACGTCCAGCGCATCCGCTTTGCGGCCCGGCCACATTCAGTGTGGGCCTGATTTCCGGTGGGAGCAGCGTGAATGTTGTTCCCGACGGCTGCAGCATCGATGTGGACCGTCGATTGCTTCCGGGTGAAGACGCCGCAGCTGCTCGCGAGGAGCTCATCGAGTGGCTGCGGCAGCGGCTGGACTTCGAGCTCACACATGATGCTCCATACTGTGCCAGCTGTGGTCTGAGTGATTCGCGTAACGGCGCGCTGGCTGCCGATCTGCTGCGGGTGATCGATCGAGTGGAAGTCGGGCGTCGCTGCATTGGCGTTCCGTTTGGCACCCACGCGTCGCGTATCGAGCTGGCTGGAGTGCCATCCGTCGTCTTCGGTCCCGGCGATATTGCTCAGGCACATACAAAGGACGAATGGATTGCTGTTGAGCAGTTGAATAAGGCGACTGAGATTTACGAGATGTTTGGTCGCGGCGGACCTGGCGAATAGAACATCCGGCCAGATTCTTTCTGCAAAGAGATGCGACATGACACGTTCACAGGATCACTGCAGTCTGATTTATTCTGACGGTCATTCCAGCAAGTTCTGGAAGCTGGTGCTTCAGGGAACTTCGCACACCGTGACGTTTGGGCGCCTGGGCACCACCGGGCAAACTCAGACGAAGCAGTTTGCGAGCGAAGAGGCTGCGCAAAAGGCTTTTGACAAGCTGCGTCTTGAGAAGTTGAGAAAAGGATATGTGGAGGAACCGGGAGGCACTGGGACGACAGCTCCAGCGGAACCGACAGCGGTGACACCGAAACCAGCACCAGCAAACATCTCCGTGGCAGCGCCATCAAAGCTGCGCGAGTCTGGTGGGCAGAAGACAGGATCGGAGGTAACAGACGCCGATTTGAGTGTGGCGCCTGAATTCGATCTTGAGCCATTTGACTGGTTTCGCTGGGGCCACTGCACACTGCCGCCGCTCAAACGCGAGACGTCGCCGTTTTTGCTGAAGGACTGCGTGAGCCGGCTCGGGGCGTTGAGCTTCCGCAAATATTACAGCATCCCCTGGTGTGATCTGGAATTGTCGCCTTTCATGTCCCGCGAAGAAGCGCATTTCTGGTTTGTGGCGATGACATCCAGAACAGGCCGCCTGACGATGAGGCAGTTTGCGAAACAGCTGTCTGAAGCGCCCTGTGACGGACAGTTGACTTACGACCAGTTCGTTGAACAGCTCGACTGTGATCCAGGCACTTTACCGCCGGAGTTTGGTGCGGTTTTGGCCAGCATTCTTACGGTGGACGAGTACGTGAACCTGATTACGCGGGAGTCGGTGTATAAGGCCCCGGGAAGTGGTTGGCCTGACCAAAAACCATTACGACATGCTCCGAGGCTCGCGGAAGGATTCAGCAGATTTGTCGTCCCGTATCTGACTTCAGAGCAACGCCAAACGCTCTGCAGCCGAATCGACCGAAAGCTCGCCAGCTATCAAAGCCCGATCCATGCCGACGGCACTCCTTTTCCCGAGTACTACCTGGCAGCTGCTCTGGGAATGCACGAGTGGATCAGTGGTCTGTTATCCGACTGGGATGCCGAACCATTCTCCAGGCCCGGCGCTGCACACTGGTTTATCTATCCTGAAAGACTCGTGTTTGGCCTTGAGAGTGCTGACCGGGTGGCTGCGGAATGGCGTCGATTGAAACTGCGGATGCGAACAATTCATGACGTCCGTGGTTTCATTGCATGTACTCAGGACACCGCGATCGACTGTATTCTGGATTCGATCCGTGCGGAATCCGACAAGGAGGATTGTGCTGCCCTTGTGCGAGGCCTCGCACTGATTCGTACGCCGGCAGTGGCGTCGGCGATGCTGCAGTGTCGGATTTCTTCGGCGGCACCTGCGGTTGCGAGGGAATGGCTGAGCCTGAACGTTGGGCGAGCGGTCTGGGGGCTGATTGGCGTCGCAGGTGAGCAGCCGCGGCTGACGAGTGCCATTTACGAGTATCTGCGGGACGTGAGGCGGCGGGGGTTTGCGACGGTGATCGAAGAGGCCGTGCAGAATAGTTCGAGGCCGCAGGTGGCGGCCAGAATCAGGACGGAAGTGCTCGATCAGACCGAAGAAATTCATTTGCCATTCGACGAGGGTTCCACTCCACCATGGTTGTCTCGAGCGTTAGCCGCAGTGGGCTCCGTCAAATCCAGCGCGATGCCGGAGTGGGCGTCACCGGCGTTGCTGCCACCGCTGGTCGTCGGTGAACGTAAGCTGAATGACGAACAGCTGCGCACGTTACTGTATCTGTTTCAGACGACATCCCTTGTCAAAAAGCATCCGCTGTGGGCGGACCTGCGAACGCACGTGTCCGGATCAGTTCGGGATGCATTTGCATGGAAACTGTTTCAGCTCTGGCAGGACGACGGCTATCCCTCCAAACACAAATGGGCGATGGAGGCGATTGGATATCTTGGGGACAACAGCTGTGTGTTGAAGCTCACACCATTCATTCGCGTCTGGCCGGGCGAGAGCCAGCACACTCGGGCGGTCCTTGGGTTGGAATGCCTGCGGGCGATTGGCAGCAGTACGGCACTGATGCAGCTGGCTGCAATCGCAGCAAAGTTGAAATATCAGGCACTCAGGGAAAAGGCGGGGCTTTATGTCCGGATGATCGCTGCTGAACGCGGCCTGACTCGACAGGAGCTGGAGGATCGCCTTGTTCCGGACTGTGGGCTCGACGCACAGGGCTGCTGCGAATTTTCTTACGGTAATCGCACGTTTTCGTTCTTCCTCGACGCTGACCTGAAGCCGATGGTTCGGGACGCGACGGGCAAACTGCGCCCGAACCTGCCGGCGCCCGGTGCAAAGGATGATCCGTCGATCGCGGCCGAGTCTCTCGCCAGCTGGAAGCTGTTAAAGAAACAGATCGGAGAGGTTGCTAAGATCCAGGCTGGTCGGCTTGAACAGGCGATGATCACGGGGCGGCGATGGAAGATCGCCGACTTCACTGATCTGCTGGTCGCACATCCGCTGATGATCCATCTGACGCGGAAGCTGGTATGGTGCGGTTTCGATGAGGCAGGCAAACGCATCATGACTTTTCGAGTAACGGAGGAGCGTGATTTTGCGGACGCGGACGACAACGCTGTGTCCCTTGCGGCCGCCCATCAGGCTGGTGTTGTGCATCCTCTGGACCTGTCCGAAGCAGAGCGTTCTCGCTGGGGTGAAGTCATGGGAGATTACGAGCTGGCAGCGCCCTTCCCACAGTTGGGACGCGCCGTGTATGTGCTGTCTCCGACTGAACAGCAATCGGGACAGATCAGTCAGTTTCACGATCTTGAGATACCGGCACCTTCGCTCGTGTATACGCTCGAAAAGCTGGGGTGGTTGCGAGGCCCGACCATGGATGCCGGGCTATTCGATGAGCATTCAAAGTACTTTCCTGCTGCCGATGTGACTGCGGTGATCGGGTACGAGGGGCCGGTCGGGATGGGTTACATCGAACCGGAGAACATGCTGGTCCTGAAGTCCGCCCACTTCAGCCGTGGGTCGCGTCAGCAGTTCGGTGATCATTGGATTTCAGAGTCGAAACTCAGACTGGGAGACGTTTCACCGATTGTCGTGAGTGAAGTCGTGGCTGATCTGCAGCTCCTGAAAAGCAAGGCAAAATGAGGCTGTCAGCGATGGGAAAAAGAAACAGTGCGGCATCGGCCGATACAAGGTTGACATCGAGGCAGCGACCTTCCGCGGAGCAGTTGTATGCGCACGAGCTTGCAACGCTGGAGTCTGCCGGCGCAGAGGAGCCGCGTCCACCCGGTTGGCGTTTGTCTCCGAAAGCCGTGCTGGCATTTGTGCTCGGGGACGAACAGCGAGGCATCGTGGCCAAATTCGTCGGCAAACGCTCTTTTCTGGAACGCTGCATTGTCTCACTGGCGACTAATCGGGGGCTCATGCTGATTGGTGAACCGGGGACTGCGAAGAGTTGGTTGAGCGAGTTATTGGCAGCGGCGATCAGTGGTGATTCGACGCTCACGATTCAGGGAAGTGCCGGCACCACAGAAGACAACATTCGGTACTCGTGGAATTACGCGCTCCTGTTATCGGAAGGGCCGACACAGCGGGCGCTTGTACCCGCGCCCTTGTTTCTTGGAATGAAACACGGAAAGCTGGTGCGTTTTGAAGAGATCACTCGCTGCCCTGCAGAAATTCAGGATGTGCTGTTGTCAATGTTGAGCGACCGGGTGATGGCGATTCCGGAGTTTCAAAAAGACGACAGCATGTTGTTTGCTCAGGCGGGATTCAACATTATTGCCACGGCCAATACGCGTGATCGCGGTGTCAATGAGATGAGCGCGGCACTCAAACGCCGCTTCAACTTCGAAACAGTTGCTCCAATTGCCGAGATCTCGCAGGAAATGGAGCTGGTGCAGCGCGAGGCCAATCGGCAGCTGGAGCGAGCCGGTGTGCCGGTGGCAATGACTCCGGAAATCACCGAACTGCTGGTGACGACCTTTCGGGAATTGCGGCAGGGACGAACGACGGATGGTCGGGGAATCGAGTCGTTGACGACGGTGCTGAGTACGGCTGAGGCCGTTGGCACGGCAGCCGGTGCCGGCATTCACGCGTGGTTCTACGGCGATGGCAATGTCAGGCCGGAACACATTGTGCAGCACATGGTCGGCACCGTACTCAAGGATAATCCGGACGATCTCAAGCGGATTCAGTATTACTTTGAGCATGTGGTGAAGAAGCGGGAGGGAACACTTTGGAAAGCGTTTTATGACTCTCGCGGCGAGCTTTGCTGAAGGCTCTGGAACATCGATCACTGAAATGGACATCCAGCGTCTCGAAGCCCGGCTGGTGGACATGCAGGCGGAGATCGTTTTTTTCCCGGTACGGCATCACAGCCCGGTCGCCGCTCGGCTTGCTGCTGATGTGATCGAGCAGATGCGGCCGGCTGCAGTGCTGGTCGAAGGACCCTCGGATTTCAATGAGCGACTCGATGAACTGCTCCTTGAACATGAACTGCCGATTGCAATTTACAGTTACTTTCGCACGGCAGAGATGCATAGTGGGGCGTGGTATCCATTTTGCGAATATTCACCGGAATGGTCCGCCGTGCGTGCCGGTCGGCGAGCTGGTGCGATGGTCAGATTTATTGATCTGCCGTGGACAGCCATGGCACAGGAGAACCAAACGGCCACACATCGTTACGCCGATTCAGAACTCCGCCTGAACAGTGGTGTGCGAAAGCTCTGCGAGCGATTTCATGCTGAAGATTTCGATGACCTCTGGGACGTGCTGGTGGAATCACAGCATCCGCTGGCCCTTTCCGACTATCTCCGCCGCGTCCACTCACTCTGCTTCCATATGCGGCTCTGGGGCGACAGAGTATCAGACACGGATCGTCGGCGCGAGGCTTTCATGGTGCAGCAGATCCGGGCCATTCGCCAGCAGGTAGAAGGCAGGATGCTGGTCATCACCGGCGGTTATCACAGCAGTGCGCTCGCGGCACGCTGTGATGGGCTGGCCTGTCCAGGAATTCAGGATGGTCCACCTGAGAGTGAGTCGCTTATCGGGCAGGAGTGTGTGGATGTCGGAATTGCACTGACCACGTACTCGTATGAACGACTGGACAGCCTGAGCGGTTACGAAGCGGGCATGCCCAGCCCGGGATTCTATGATCACGTGTGGAGACAAATTCAAAGTGGCCGATCATTTGATCACCAGCCATTACTGGCGGATCTGGTGCGTCAGCTGCGTCAACGCCGGCAAATACTCGGAACGGCCGATCTGATTGCGGTGGAAACGACAGCGCGCGCGCTGGCTGCTTTGAGAGGCCGTGGCCACGTGTGGCGCCGGGATCTCATGGACGCGGTGACGTCGTCACTGGTGAAGGATGAGCTGGAATTTGGCTGTGCATCGCCGCTCATCGAAGCGGTCCATGCGGTTCTTCGCGGCAGTCGGCGTGGCAGGCTGGCTGCCGGCACGCGGTTGCCACCGCTGGTTCTGGACATTCAACGAAAGCTGGCGGCGACAGGGCTGAATTTGTTCGGTGGCAATCGTCGCCTTGAGCTGAATCTGCTGTCGCCGGATGATTTGCAAGTGAGTCAATTGCTGCATCAGCTGAAAGTGCTCGAAATCGCCGGTTTTGAACACACGGGTGGCACGGATTTCCTCAACCGCGCCGATCTTTCGAAGTTGCAGGATGTTTGGCAGATACGTTCGAGTCTGGAGTTTGAGTCGTCGTGCATCGAAGCGGCTCGGTTTGGCACATCGACGCTGGAAGCAGCCACCGCGCGACTGGTGGACGTGGCTCGCACACATCAGCGGGATGCTGCAGCCGCGTCTGCGTTGCTGTTACAGGCTGCACAGGCCGGCATTCGATCACTGTCAACGGAGTTGCTGGAGCAGCTGCGAGTGTTGATACGGGAGGAGCGGCAGTTCGGGGGAGCCACGGTGGCACTTGGCCATCTTCTGTTTCTTTCGTTCCGTGGCGAGGTGAGTGGTATAGCGCGTCTGTCGCAGCTCGATTCGCTGCTGATGGAGGCATTCAATCGGTCGCTCTGGCTGCTTGAGATGCTCGGTCATTCATCGGGCTCGGAGCTCACATCGATTCGCGGGATGCGGACACTGCTTGAAGTGGTGCGGCAGAGCGATCGCCAGCTGATCATGGACCGGGACGAGTTCCTGGCGGTGATGTCACGTGTGGAGGAAGATCGGAGTAAATCGGCGGTGATACGAGGCAGTGCGGCTGGAATTCTCTGGACATTTGGAGCGGCGGACGATGAGCAGATTCTCGCTGACATGCTCGGATTCGCTCGACCAGTGGAGCTCGGTGACTTTCTGGCAGGCTTGTTCGGACTTGCTCGTGAAGTGGCACAGCGGAATGTGAGTATTGTGCAGACGATCGACCGATTGCTGCTGGATTTTGGAGCGGACGATTTCCTTGCGGCGCTGCCTTCACTGCGTCTGGCCTTCACCAGTTTCACACCTCGGGAGAAGCATCACATGCTCACCACACTGTTTTCGCTGCAGGGATCGAAGTCTCTGCAACCACTGGAACGACTGGAAGTCAGCGAATCAGACGCCGCTGAATCGCTTGCCTTTGAAGAACGACTGTTCGAAGCTGTTACACGGTACGGGCTGGAGGAACCGCGATGACAGAGAATGCACGTCAGGCGCGTTGGCGGCTCGTCATGGGGGCTGGTTCTGAACAGCTCTGCGGTGAACCTGGGCCGGAGGATCGGGCTCGCGAGCTGTGCCTCGGCTATCTCTATGATCGCGAGTATGGAGACGACCGCAACGTGCGGTCATCCGACAGCCCAGGCTCGCTCGATGAATCAAGACTCACAGTTCCCGACTGGATTAATCAGGTTCATGAATTGTTTCCGCGGCGGACCATCGAGCGACTGGAGAAGGATGCGCTGGAGCGTTATCAGATTGAGGAGCTGGTGACCAATCCGGAAATTCTTTCAAGGGCTCAGCCAAATCAAACGCTGCTGAAGGCAGTGCTGAGGACAAAGCATCTGATGAATCAGGAAGTGCTGAGGGCCGCTCAGCACATCGTGCGACAGGCGGTCGAGGAACTCATGAAGAAACTGGCAACTTCGGTGCGTTGTGCGTTTCAGGGATCGCCCAATCGCCAGCGTCGCTCGAATCTGAAAGTGGCAAAGAACTTCGACGTCCGGACAACTCTTCGCCGCAACCTCAGAAATTATCAGCCCGATCCCGGTCGATTGGTACTGGAAACACCATTTTTCCATTCGCGGACTCGTCGCCACGTGGATCAGTGGCAGCTGATTGTGCTGGTGGACGAATCGGGGAGTATGCTGGATAGTGTGATCCATTCGGCCGTGACGGCGGCCATCTTTTACAGCATGAGGATGCTCAGGGTCCACTTATGCATCTTTGATACGTCTGTTGTGGATCTGACAAACGAGTGCGTGGATCCGGTGGAGACGCTGATGAAAGTTCAGCTTGGAGGTGGGACGGATATCGGTCAGGCTCTGACGTACGCACTCGGTCTTGCGATCAATCCGCGTCGCACGATTGTGGTGCTGATCAGTGACTTCTGTGAGGGCGCGCCGCTGGAGCAATTGTTTGGGGCAGCCAGAAAACTTGTGGAGAGCGGTGTGACCGCGCTGGGGCTGGCTGCCCTCGATGAACAGGCGCATCCCTCTTACGATAAACAGGTAGCTGCTCGTCTGGTGCAGATGGGGTGGCATGTGGGAGCGATGACGCCAGGTGAACTGGCCACCTGGGTGGCCGAAAAAGTTCGGAGCTGACCCGATGCCTCGCCGCGACCTGCTTGCACTCACACCCGATGACCTCGCAACACTCACAAACCTCGGTACTGTCAAGCGTGCCCGGAAGGAGCTGGAGACTGCGGAAATCTCCTGGGAAGTCATCGATGATCCCGTTGGAGATCTGGTTGTTGTGTGGTCGGATGGAGTCACCTGCCGCTTTCCGGCTGGCCGGTCCATTCAGGGGGCTGTCTGTTCCAGCGGACTTGCAGGTATCAGTCGCCATGTGGTACGGTCGGTGCTGGCTTATCAGAAACTCTATGCTGCGAATGGACAGGTGCAGCAAGTGGAATCGGCAGGCCCGCAGGAGCTTTCGCCCGCACAACCTGGAAACGGAGTTTGGGATCCTGGAACGATCAGTGATGAAGATCTGCGGAAGCATTTTCGCAACGCAGCCGTCGCGCAGGCTTGGAAGCGATTTGAGCAGGGAGTGCTGGTGGAACTGACTCGGGGAGCAAAACCGCTGGCTCGGTTCCCTGACGAATGCTGCACCCTCCGATTCATGGTGCCGCAGGATTTGCGATACGTGAGTGGTGACTGCGCGGAGTCTCAGTTGTCAACCTGGGTGGCCATTGCGGTCTGGGCTTTTCGAGAGCTGCCAGCTGATCGGCTCACGGGACTGCTGAATCTGCAGCCGGGCATTCTTCCCATTCCAGCGGCCGCCCTCGAAAGTCTGGACCGACTGCTCAGCGACTTCATTCGCATGGGGCTGGGTGGACTATCTGAGGTGCTGACAGGGCAGCTGGCACGACTGGAAGAGTCACTGCGGAGTGAGGGACTGATCTGGCCTGCCGAACTCATTGCGGAACTTACTGAGCAAATCGGGATGTATCAAAGGCACGACGCTCGATTTGAACCACAGCAGGTCGTCTGGATACTCGGAGAACTGATCGCACGGCGACGGGCCATTTCGAATGGGATCGCGGCTGTTCCGCAGCAGTTGATTCGAGGCTCGAAGTCGGACCGTCCCACCGAGATTGCGGGCGGACGACTCCTGGGCCTGGGAACGGGAGTGCGCATTCACAAACGACACACGGTGATCAGAGCTTATCTGCAGGATCTGGATTCGGGTTCCGTGTCAGTAGTCGAACGCGCGTTCCCCGATCCTGAGGCGAAGTCTGGCCTGCCTCCTCGTGACTTTGACGAACTTGCCAGCACAGTGCTGATGCGTGGCGTTGCCCTGTCCGGGATCGCATCGTCACAGCTGTTGCTGAGATCAGGAAAACGCACACCCAGTGGTCTGCTGATGCTGCCCCGTACCACCGGCAGCATGACCGTGCATCCTCAGAGCTTCCAGTGGGAGCAACTGAAGCCGCCACTGGCCGCAGAGGACTTCGCACAGCTCAGCGCGTGGCTTCAGGCGCTTCCACCGTCATACCTTCGACCACGTCGGCGAGTTGACAATCTGCACGTCGTGGCGATTGAGCAAGTGGATGAGGTGCAGTTTGACGTGCATCAGCAAAAGCTGACTGCTCGAATCCGAGATGCTCGCGGTACCCATGCAACTCTTGAGCATCCCTTTTTCGCACGCGGGCTGGCTGGTTTCAACGGGCTGGCTGCGATTCTTGAACAACGCGGACATCAGGTTCGATTTGTCTGTGGTCACGTTTCATCGTCACCGCGGTCACTCGTTATCCGTCCGGTCGCGATCATTCTTGATGACGGTGAACGACGAATTGTCATTCAACCGTGGTTACCGAGTGACGTTGGTGGGTTGGCCGACACAGCAAAACCGGCGATGGACGTGGGCTCATTGGCTGCAAAGGAGACTCGAAATTCGCCGGTTGAAGAATTTCAGCTGGAGCTTGGCAGGGCTCTTACTGAGCTGGCCTTGACCGGCATTTCGGGATGTGAGTCTCGCAGCTGGAGTGAGCTGCACCGGCGAGCCCTGCAGCTTGGTTTCGTGCGGCTCAATCAGCCGCTTGCCGAACTGGCAAGCCAGCTTGACTGTCGCGCTGGCTCGCTGCACTGGGATGCTCAAGGTGCAATCCAGCGCGCACAGCAGCTTCTGTTGTTACACAGAATTGCACACGGCTGAAGCCGGAACAAGATCGTGACAATGACTTCCTGGCTTTTATCGTGCGAGCGATGAGCGACAGGCTGAGGGTGTGCTGACCAGTGAAGACTGCGTTTGGCCGGGTGGTCTATTGGTCGGCAGCGGCTTCAAGGAGCTTAATCCATGGGCCGACGTAGTGGCCGTTGTCGTGGAACGTGCGGCCGCTGACGAGGTTTCCATCGATGACACAGGGTTCGTTTACGAAGATGCCACCACAGACTTCCAGATCGAACCGGCATTTGGGTACGGTGGCCATGCGACGTCCACGAACGCAGTCAGCATAGGCCGGAATCTCGACGCCGTGGCAGACGCTGGCGATTGGCTTGCCGGCAGCGAAGAAATGTCTGGTAACGCGAACCAGATCACTGTCATAACGAATGTACTCCGGAGCTCGACCGCCTGAGAAGAGAATGCCCGCGTAGTCTTCTTCGCGGATGTCACGGAAGGCGATGTCCGCATGAATGGTGTAGCCTTCCCATTCCTTCGTGATCGTCCACCCCGGCTTCACCTCGTGAAGCACCATCTGATACAGCCGCATTTCTGGTGCTGCAACAACCGGTCTGAATCCAGCTTCAATCAGTCGATAGTAAGGATACATCGTATCCAGCGTTTCCGTCGCATCCCCGACGATGATCAAAACATCTCCACGCGTTGTCACGATGATCTCCGGAAGGTGGAAGGAGGAAGATGGAGCACCTTTGAAAACAGCTGGCGAGCTGATCGGTTAGTTCAGTTCGCCTTCCGCAGACTTGAGTCTTTCGTTTCTGTCAAAGGCAAGCAGTGCGGTTACGAGTTCTGCCAGATCTCCCTGCACGATTCGATCGAGTTTATAGAGTGTCAGGTTACAGCGGTGGTCTGTCAACCGATTCTGCGGGAAGTTATAGGTGCGAATGCGTTCGCTGCGATCGCCGGATCCAACGAGTGTACGGCGGGTTTCCGAACGTTCGGCGGCGGCTTTTGACTGTCGCATTTCGAGAACTCGGCTGCAGAGAACCCTCATCGCTTTTGCGCGGTTCTTGTGCTGACTTTTTTCGTCCTGGCATTTGACCACGATCCCGGTGGGGAGGTGTGTGAGTCGCACGGCGCTTTCGGTCTTGTTGACCTTTTGGCCACCTGGTCCACCGGCGCGCATGGTATCTACCTGAATGTCTTCCGGGCGGATATCGACTTCCACTTCATCGGCTTCCGGGAGCACAGCGACGGTTGCGGCACTGGTGTGAACGCGTCCCTGAGTCTCCGTTTCGGGGACTCTTTGAACACGGTGACCACCGCTTTCGAATTGCAGCGAGTGAAAGGCGCCATCGCCGGTGATGGAGAAGACGACTTCGCGGAGGCCACCGAGTTCGGAGGGGCTGTATTCGAGGACTTCTGTTTTCCAGCCGCGCTGGGTGCAGTAGGCTTCGTACATCTGGTAGAGATCGCGAGCGAAGAGTGCGGCTTCGTCGCCCCCGGTGCCGGCGCGAATTTCCATAATGCAGGCACCGCGTGTGATGGAATCTCCGGCAGTGGCCAGATCTTCCAGTTCGACAGCGAGCGTATCGCGCTGGGACTGGAGCTGGTTCAGTTCTGCGCGAGCGTATTCGCGGGCTTCGTGGTCGGTTTCTTCATCGACCATGAATTTGGCCGCTTCGATGTCGCCTTCAAGCGCATGGAAACGGCGAACGGCCAGAGCGATTTTGGCGAGCGATCCGAGTTCCTTCTGGATTTCAAGCATCCGTGAGACGTTGGTGAGCACGTCCGGGTCCTGGAGCTGCTGTTCGAGTTCGGCGTAGCGAGCTGCCTGACGTTCCAGTACGGGAAACATGAAATCCTCCGGAAACAAATAACGGGGCAAAACAAAAGGACGTGCACGGTCACCCACGCACGCCCCTGACGATCAGTTGAATTGCCCGAGCTACTTTCCGGCAGCGTCCTTCTTGCCCCATTTGTACTTGTTCATGAACTTGTCCACACGGCCGGCGGAGTCGACGAACTTCATCTTGCCCGTGTAGAAAGGATGCGAATCAGCAGTGATTTCGGTTTTGAAGAGCGGGTATTCTTTGCCGTCTTCCCACTGAGTCGTCTCTTTGCACTTAATGGTGGAGTTGATCAGGACACGTTTGCCGCTGGAGGTGTCCATGAACACGACAGGGCGATATTGAGGGTGAATGTTCTTTTTCATCGGAGTTCGCTTTCGGTGGCAACCATGCTGAGGGTGGCACGTACACCCACATCTTCCGGTAGGCCTGAAACTGCAGGGAAGTCCTGCGGGAGGAACGACGGCTACAGGTGAGCAGCGCCGAACAGGGAAGTCTAACCCCGAGCCGGGTGATCGGCAAGCAAAAACCGCGGCTTGACCAAATCCGGCGAATTGTGTCATCAATTTGACGACTTTGACGATCCAAGGCGGTAGCCCAGCCACGCCATGGGGAGGTAGGCAAGTCCGAGGTCGAGCGAAATGAACCACAGGGGGCCGCCGACAGCAACCACCATGGCAATCCCGCCTGCCAGAAAAAACACTCCAATGACGGCTGCAGGGCCGATCGCCCCGGGGGCAGCAAGTTGGGACGCGGCAAATGCTCCGCCCAGGGTACCCAGCGCGTGCGCCAGCCACGGGAACAGAAAGTTGGCGGCCGGAAGCTGCGGCATGGATCGCCGGATATCCTCCATCGACGACATATCCAGCCCAGCTGGAACAGGAATCAACCTGGGCCCCAGCTTGACCAGCAGGCTGTTCAGGATGGCTCCCAGCACCAGACCGGTGACAGTCGCGAGAATATTTCGATGGCGAGGTTTCAAGGGACGGCGTCTCAGCATCCGGGTGCGAGTTCAGATGAGTTTCAGCAGGTTTACCATTTCGATGGCAGCAAGTGCAGCCTCGTTCCCTTTGTTGCCAGCTTTGCCACCGGCGCGGTCCAGCGCCTGTTCGAGCGATTCGCAGGTGAGGACTCCAAAGGCCACTGGAATGCCACCGTCGAGGCTGGCTTTCAGGATACCGGAGGCTGTCTGACTGTTGACATATTCGTGGTGGGTCGTGGAACCCTGAATCACAGCACCCAGACAGATCACGGCGTGCACTCTTCCCGACCGCGCGAACCGCGAGGCAGCCAGCGGAATTTCAAACGAACCGGGCACCCACGCCACGGTAATTCGCGACGAATCCGCGCCATGTCGAGCAAGCGTGTCGAGGGCTCCTTCGAGCAGCCGACGAGTCACCAGATCGTTGAAACGCGAGACAACAATCGCAAAGTCAGCATCGGCTGCAATCAGCTGCGCGCGAAGTTCGGTGGGCATGGGAAAGCTCGAGGTGGTTTTTGGTGTGTGGTGTGTGGTGGATGGAGGAGGGTAGCGAAGTTCTTTTCGTCAGGTGAAAAAACTATGGAGGCGTGCGGTCGATGTCAATCAGCCGGTGAAAGTCGACTTTCGCTCCGCGAAAGAACGGCGTTGGAGGTCCTTTCGCAGAGCGAAAGGCGACAAAGTGACTGCCAAACGCACATATTAGTACGACAACACATTACAGCTGGCTGGCTGACTGGCTGACGACCTCAAGAGATTTCAAAAAGTCTTCGTTCGAGTTGAATTTCTTCAGTCTGGTGACGAGGAGTTCCATAGCTTCGACGGGTGCGAGATCATTCAGAGTTCGGCGGAGGATCCAGGAGAGTTTCAGTTCGTCTTCAGAGAGGAGGAGTTCTTCGCGTCGGGTACCGGATCGATTGATATCGATGGCGGGCCAGACGCGTCGATCGACGAGTCGTCGATCGAGAACGATTTCGGTGTTACCGGTGCCTTTGAATTCTTCGAAGATGACATCATCCATGCGGCTGCCGGTATCGACGAGAGCGGTGGCGATGATGGTGAGGCTGCCGCCTTCTTCGACACAGCGAGCGGAGCCGAAAAAGCGTTTTGGATTTTGCAGGGCGTTCGCATCGACACCTCCGGAGAGTGTTTTTCCGGAGTTGGGGATTTCGGTATTCCAGGCTCGTGCGAGCCGGGTGATGCTGTCGAGGAAGATGACGACGTCGTGGCCGTATTCAACCATGCGTTTGGCCTTTTCGATGACCATTTCGGCGACCTGGATATGTCGGGCGGAGGCTTCGTCGAAGGTGCTGCTGACGACTTCGCAGTTGGGGCCTTTGAGTTTTCGTTCCATGTCCGTGACTTCTTCGGGTCGTTCATCGATGAGCAGCATGATGACGTAGGAGTCGGGATGGTTCTGGAGGGTGGCTTTGGCGAGTTGCTGGAGGAGGATGGTTTTTCCGGCGCGGGGAGGTGAGACGATGAGTCCGCGTTGTCCCATACCGATGGGAGCGATGAGATCGACCACACGAGTGCTCATGAATTCCGACTGATCTGCGAGCCGGAGTCGTCGCTGGGGGTGAAGGGGAGTGAGGTCATCGAAGAAGACTTTGTTGGTGAGCAGGTTTGGGTCTTCGCCATTGATGGCTTCGACGCGAAGGAGTGCGAAGTAGCGTTCGTTTTCCTTGGGTGGGCGGATTTGTCCGGCAACGGTTGCTCCGGTGCGAAGTCCGAAGCGTCGGATCTGGCTGGGACTGACGTAGATATCGTCGGGGCAGGGGAGATAGTGGTAGTCGGGGCTGCGGAGGAAGCCGAAGCCATCGGGAAGGATTTCGAGTGTCCCTTCGCCGAACATGAGTCCGTTGAGTCGAGTACGTTCCTTGAGGATTTTGAAGATCAGGTCCTGTTTTTTGAGACCGTGGTATTCGGTGAGCTGATCCTGTTCGGCGATGGCGATGAGGTCTTTCATCGGCATGCGCTGGAGTTCGGCGATATTGATGCGATTTTCTTCGGGGGGCGCGAAGGTATCTGCGACTGGTTTGCCAAAGTCGCCTGCGGAATCATCGGCGGCGGCATCTGCGGGCGGTGTTCCGGGAGCCGGGCTGGCGGAGTGTGTGGCGGATGCTGGGCTGCGATCTTCGTTGCGGCGGAGGCGTGGGTGGCCGAGTTTGGAGTCTTCAGGGCGGGGGTTGCGAGTGGACATGGGCAGGAAGTTTCCGGAAAGAACAGATGGGGGTCACCGGGGGAGTTGAGAAGGGGTTGGTTTCCAGACGGCTGCCGGTGACAGCCGAATTGGAGGCTTAGGGAGCGGGGGAGGAAGTTTTAGGGTGATGCAGGAAGTGCTGGAGAATTTGCTGGAGCTGACTGACGGTGCTGGAGAAAGCCCCGGAGTTATCGATGGAGTGGCTGCAGGCGGCGCGTTTGCGTTCCAGTGGCCATTGTGAACGTTCGCGTCGATGGAGTTCTTCGGCGGACCAGCCGCGAGTGGCCGCTGTTCGCTGGTGACGGAGCTGTTCGGGGGTATCGATGAAGATCAGGAGATCGCAGAGCTGATCGAGTCCGGCTTCGAGAAGCAGAGCGGCATCGAGAACGACAGCATCGATCTGTGGAGGAACGTTGCGGAGTTGCTGCAGGATTTCGCGGCGAATTCCCGGGCGGACGATTTGATTGAGCGTTTCGCGGGAGGCTTGTTGAGCAGCGGAGTCGCCGAAGACGAGTGCTGCGAGTGCCGGGCGATGGATTTCGCCGGAGTCGGCGAGTATCTGCGGGCCGAAGTGATCGATAAGGGCAGTGCGAACGTGTGGCCGCAGCAATTGTTGGTGGCCAAGCTGATCGGCGTCGATGATCTGCAGATGAAGGCCAGCGAGTGCGGCAACAAGGGATGACTTGCCGGAACCAACGCCACCGACGATGCCGATCACGGGGCAGCGCGCGGAGCGGCCGGGGGGGCGAGGCGAGTTTGCCTGGGTGAGCTGTGGGGAAGATGCGGGGAAGATGGTGGTGACTGCGCGGAGACAGATGGGAAGCGGTAAGGCGGGGCTTCCGAGTCCATTCGGGCGAGCTGCTTCCCTGCAGACAGTTGCTGTATGATGCGTAGGCTGAGAGATTCTGTCAAACGCGTAATTTGCAGGAAATGCGTTTTCCGGGGGGAAATCAGCAGAAGTCTGGCTGTCATTGTGGGGAAAGGTGGGGGAAATGTGCGGAAAAGACGCAGATTTCCTGGGTGTGGTGGCAGAATGCTCTTACCACTTCCAGTCGTTGCAGCCTTTCAGGTTCTGGATGCAGTCGGCGGGCCAGTCACCGCGGAGCAGTTTGAGGATGATTTGAGCTCCCATTTCCCAGGTTGCGTCGTGGGATTCATTGTCAAGTCCTGCCACATGGCCGCTGAGGAGCACATTCGGCATGTTGATCAGAGGGCTGTCCAGCGGGAGTGGTTCCACGGCGAAGACGTCGAGCCCGGCGCCGCGAACTTTTCCCGACTGCAGTGCTCGAATCAACGCGGGTTCATCAATCAGCGGTCCTCGTGATGTGTTGATAATCACGACACCCGGCTTCATTCTGGAGATGCTCTCGTCGTTGATCATGTGACGGGTGGCGGGTGTGACGGGCAGATGCAGGGAGATAAAGTCGGACTGGGTGATCAGGATCTCGAGGGGCACGAGCTGGACGCCGTGTTCGGCGGCGAAGGCAGTCGGGGGTGCGGGGTCAAAAGCGAGCACTTTCAGGCCGAGTCCTTTGGCGCGGATGGCGGTGGCTTGTCCGATGCGTCCGAGTCCCACAAGGCCGATGGTACGTCCCCAGACTCGTGGCCACGGATTGCGGTTCCATTCGCCGCGGCGGACTTCCTGATCGAGCGCCGGGAAGCCGCGACCGACGGCCATGAGCATTGCGATGGCCTGCTCGGCAACGGAGTGATGGTTGCAGCCGGGCGTCGTGGCCACGACGATGCGGTGGTCATCGCAGGCGGCGAGATTCACAGCATCAAAGCCCACGCCTGCTCTCGCGATGACTCTTAATCGCCCGCTGGAAGCAATGACATCCGGTGGCCACGGTTCTGAACCGGCAATGACGGCGTCATAGTCCTGAATTGCTCGAGACAGGACCGCAGGGTTCCACAGATCGAGGCTGCGATCGACCACATGGCATTCGTGGCCAGCATCAGCAAGGATTTGAAAGTGGGGGCCGGATTCGGCATTCAGTGCGGTACAGAGAACGCGTATCATAGGGGTGTTCCAGGCGGAAGGGATCGCCGTCCGACGACGGCATCTGACAGCTCGATCTCAGGATGCTCAGGGTCACACAGGGACTTCAGATGCGGACGCTAACAATCAGGCTCAATTCGAGCAATCAGATTGAAGTTCGCTGTGGTACGGAATCCCGCTGCGGGGAATGCCATTACCTTGAAATGGGTGCCACGGAAAGCCCTCAGGATATCAGCACTTCCGCCCCCCCTCGACAGCTCCTTGAATCCGCCCTGCAGCGACTCATGCGAGAATGGCTCTCCATCCTGCAATCGCTGCAAATTGGTGAACTCGTCTGGCTTCCCTTCGATTTTTCCGACGAAACAACACGCTGGCTGGCCGTGCATCGGACCGGTGCCGAGGCTGCAGTGGTGTTTGGCTGGGCTCCGGTGGAGGGCTGGGTCATTGATTCTGCCAACATCGGGGAACTTGCCCGCGGCCTGCGGGATTTCGTTCCCGATGATCCGCTCGTTGTGCAGGTCTGCCAGCTCAGCGAACTGATTGCCGATACTGCGTCAGTGCTGACCGAGCAGAATGAGGGAACTTCTCACTGAACTCAAACCGCAGCAACGGGTAACGACGGCAGCTCATTTTTTTGCACCAAAACCCGCTCTTACCCAAATGCAGTCTCGCACTCTCACCCCTCGACCGCTATCCTCACGCCGGACCCTTCGAACGCATTTCACCGCGTCCCTGGTTCATGTCCCACCCTGCCTCTACCCCGCCTGCCTGCACTCTGCGGAGACTCCATCGTGCTCCGGTCCACCTGCCATTGCCGACCGCTGATTTCCCCCCGTTATCTCGGTGCTCTTTGCTGTCTGCTGACCAGCATCGCCGGCCGCTGCCTGCTCGCTGCTCCGCTGGCTGACAACGACCCTGCCAGTCCGGAATTCTTTGAAGCTCGCATCCGCCCGGTGCTTGTGCAAAGCTGCTTCGAGTGTCATTCGGCCGACGCAAAAATCGTCAGGGGTGGGCTCCTGCTGGACACAGCCGAAGGTTTCCGTCGTGGAGGTGATTCGGGGGCTGTGATCATTCCTGGCAACAGCCGCGAAAGTCTGCTTCTGCAGGCCCTGCGATATGAATCCGGCGAAATGCCTCCGCAGGGTCGTCTGCCGAAGTCGGTAATCGACGATTTCGCCGCGTGGGTGGACGCCGGAGCCCTCGATCCGCGAACCGGCGGAACAACTCCTGTACGTCCCGCCATCGACCTCTCGACTGGCCGCAGTTTCTGGTCCTTCGTGCATCCTCAGCTTCCATCCCTTCCAGAGCTGCGGGATTCAGGGCGTGTGCAGACTCCGATCGATCACTTCATTTTCGCCGGCCACGAAGCAAGGCAGCTCAGAACTGCTCCTGCCGCCACCCGCCGCGAACTGATCCGTCGCGCATCTTTCGATCTGCTCGGTTTGCCACCGCAGCCCGCAGATGTGGCCTCGTTTGTCCAGGATTCATCACCTGACGCGTTCGCCAGAATGATCGATCGACTGCTCGCGTCGCCCCACTACGGCGAACGCTGGGGCCGTTACTGGCTGGACGTCGCCCGCTACTCCGAAGATCAGGCCCACACCTTCAGCGTGACGCCCAATACCAACGGCTTTCGCTATCGGGACTGGGTCATTGATGCGTTCAACCGGGATCTTCCGTTTGACGAATTCATACGACTGCAGATAGCCGCGGATTTAGTACCAGCCGAACCCGAGCAGCGTCTGAAGAATCTGCCGGCGCTCGGCTATTTCGGCCTGGGAGCTCAGTACTACAAGAACACGGACGCAGCCAAAGCCGCCGCGGACGAGCTCGATGACCGCATCGATACTCTCACACGTGGCTTCCTCGGACTGACCGTCTCCTGTGCCCGCTGCCACGACCACAAGTTCGACCCGATTCCGCAGCAGGACTACTATTCACTTGCGGGCATCTTCCGCAGTTCGCGTCTGCACAACGCTCCGCTAGTTCCCGAACAACAGGTGCAGCTGCACCAGCAAACGCAGCAGCGACTCAAGGACCTTGAACAGCAGATTCAAAAACTCGTCACCGACGCTGGCCCGCGAGTTCGTGAGCGACGGTTGTCGGAGACGTCCCGCTATCTTCAGGCAGCATGGCACATTCAGCACAAGCCTGCCGCAGAAGCAAAGCCTCCTCAAGTCGCTGCGGTGGCAGCCGCGTGGAAGCTGGAGGCCAGCATCCTCGAGCGCTGGCTGCAATTCCTCAAATCCCCCGAAGCCGGCCACCCGCAGCTCAAGCCCTGGTTCAGTACTCTCGAGCTGCCGGCTGATGCCGCAATTTCAGCACAGGCCGCGGCGGTGACCGACGTTCCCGCAGCGACACCGCCAGCCGTCACCGCGGCAGCAGACAACTTCCAGCGGCACCTGCAGCTGCTGCAGAAAAGCCGCAACGGTCAGGCCACTGCGGACGAGGAGGCTGAACTGGCTCGACAGACGCCCGCCGGAAATGCTCGCTTCAGCAGTCCCCTCGTCACCCGCAGCCGGCCATCCGTCGATATCGACGTCGATCTTTCCAACGCAAAACAGCTGCATCTGGTGGTGACCGATGGTGGCAACGGCGCGTCCTGTGACCACGCCGACTGGGCTCGACCGGTGCTGGTCACGGCTACCGGCGAAGTTCGTCTCACAACGCTCAAATATCGCATGGCCACCGCCTCCTACGGCTCGATCAACATCGATCGCAATGTCAACGGAAATCCGTTGCGAATTGCTGGGAATGCGCAGGAATTTGGGATTGGCACGCATGCGACATCGCACATCGTCTATGACCTGCCCGATGGTACGCTGCGATTTCGCTGCACGGCCGGACTGGACAACAGCGGTACCGACCAGGGCGGAGACTGCGGTGCCAATGCCACTGTCCAGTTTCGAGTGTACACGGAACCGCCGACGGACCTGCAGTCTGCGCAGAATGATCTGCTGGCGCAAATCACGGGCGAAAAAGGTGTCTTCGCCATCGACCCCGCAAAACTCGAACAGCACCTCGTGGATGCCGAACGCTCCGAACTGGCGGGCCGTCGCGAAGAACTTGAAAAACTTCGCCGCGAAGCACCGCCCATGTACCCGATCGCTCACGTCATCGTCGATGCACAACCGGCCGATATGAAAGTGTTTCTGCGGGGTAACCCGGCAAACGAAGGGGAAGTGGCCCCGCGACGGTTTCTGCGAGTTCTGGCAGGAGACGATCCCCCTCAGTTTCGTTCGGGGAGCGGTCGGCTGGAACTGGCGACGGCCATAGCATCACCCCAAAACCCGCTCACGGCTCGCGTGATTGTCAATCGCGTCTGGCAGCAGCATTTCGGTCGAGGTCTGGTGGCGACTCCGGATAACTTCGGAAAGCTCGGCGAGCTTCCCACACATCCGGAACTGCTCGATTACCTCGCCGTCAAATTCATGGACAACGGCTGGTCGCTCAAGTGGCTCCATCGTCAGATCCTGCAGTCGGCCGTCTGGCAGCTCGCCAGCACTCGCGATGCGGCTGCGGAGGAGATCGATGCTGATAATCGGTATCTCTGGCGGATGAATCGCAGAAGACTGGACGTGGAAGCCTGGCGTGATGCACTGCTGGCTGTTTCCGGACGACTCGACCCCCAGTTTGGCGGCCCGTCAACAAATCTGGCGGACGCAGCCAACGTGCGACGAACGGTTTACGCTTTCATCAGCCGGCATGAACTCGACAATATGCTGCGGCTGTTTGACTTCCCGGACGCCAACATCACCAGTGCAACACGGGCGGAGACAACGGTTCCCCAGCAGCAGCTCTTTGTGCTCAACAGCCCATTCATGCTGAATCAGGCGCGGGCATTTGCAGCCCGGCTGCAAAAGGAAGCAGGTGATGACGCTGCAGCCCGAATTCGACTGGCGTTTCAGCTGGCCTTCAGCCGTGAACCGACCGACGCAGAACTGCAGGCGGGCCTCGACTACGTGTTGGCGACAGACGCCGAAGACCAGCCACAGAACGCGCTGAGTCGCTGGGAACGGTATGCTCAGATTCTGCTTGCAGCGAACGAATTTCTGTACATCGACTAAAGGGGCATCGCATGTTCGGCCATCTCAATCCCGCTGAAAACCTCATCAGCCGCCGCTCCTGGATCAACCGACTCGGCGCGGGTGCTGGCGCCGTTGGTCTGGCCAGTGTTCTCGCACCACAGGCACTCGCTGGCGACGTGATTCATGCCGGCCCCGCAAATGCCCCCGCAGGACCGCTCTCACCCCGACCGCCGATGTTTCCCGCGCGGGCAAAGCGGATCATTCACCTGTTCATGAATGGCGGACCTTCGCAGGTCGATACTTTCGACCCCAAACCTGCTCTGGAAAAATACAATGGCCAGCGTCCGCAGGGTGCTGATCTGAAAACCGAACGTCGCACGGGTGGCCTGCTCCAGTCACCCTTTAAGTTCCATCGACGCGGCCGGTCGGGACTCGAGATCAGCGAAATTTTTCCGCGGCTTGGTGAACACGCAGATGACCTCTGCGTGATCCGCTCGATGCACACAAATATCCCCAATCACGAACCGTCACTGCTGATGATGACCAGCGGTGAAACGCAGCCCACCAGGCCCTCGATGGGCTCATGGCTGCTCTACGGACTCGGCACCGACAATCAGAACCTGCCGGGCTTTGTGGTCCTGTGTCCCGGCAAGCCAGTAGTTGGGCCAGCACTCTGGGGAAACCGCTTTCTTCCTGGTATCTACCAGGGGGCGCAGATCAACAATTCCCAGATGAATCCTCAAACCGTCATCCGTGACATCAACAACGGCAGCGTTTCACGTACAGCCCAGCGCGAACAACTGGATCTGCTCAAACGAATGAACGAAATGCATCTGCAGCAGCGCAGCGGAGACAATCCGCTGGAAGCGCGGATTCAGTCGCTTGAAATGGCCTTTCGCATGCAGACGGAAGCTCAGGAAGTCTTCGACCTGTCGCGCGAGTCCAAAATCACGCGGGATGCCTACGGCAACGGTGAATTTGCCAATGGATGTCTGGCGGCCAGACGACTGGTGGAACGCGGTGTGCGAATGGTGCAGGTGTTCTATGGCAATGGCCAGCCCTGGGATGATCATGAAAACATCGCCAGCCATGCAGACAAGGCGCGGGCCGTGGATCAGCCGATCGCTGCCCTGCTTGCGGATCTGAAGGAACGCGGACTGCTGGAAGATACGCTTGTTCTTTGGGGAGGCGAATTTGGCCGCACGCCCGTCTCTGAAGGCGCCAAAGGACGGGATCACAATAATCACGGCTTCAGCGTCTGGATGGCAGGTGGCGGCGTACGTGGCGGGATGGCTTTCGGGGCCACGGACGAATTCGGATTTGCGGCCGTGGAAAACAAGGTTCACGTGCACGACCTGCACGCCACGCTTCTGCATTTAATGGGCATCGACCACGAGAAGCTGACGTTTCGCTATTCAGGACGTGACTTCCGGCTGACCGACGTACATGGACGCGTGGTTCAGGAAGTACTGGCGTAGACGCCGTTATTCAGCAAGATTGACTCGTACCAGCTCCCGATCGTTGCGCGCAAAGACACTCTTCATCGCGAAGGCCGGGTGAGACCAGATGGTGCTGCGGCGCTGCACCGGGCGAGTGGGTTCCACCAGCTTCGCACGGCTGATTTCGTTGTAACCCTCACCTGTCAACTGGGCGATGATCAGATCACCCTGTTCGTTGTGCAGGAACACACGATCACCGTTTGGGATGAGAAAGGCATTCCACCAGCGACCGCTGCCGGTGGCTTTCAGAGTTTCCCAGCGACGACTGCCGTCGCTGGTGTTGAGACAGCGGAGCTGGCCGTAACTGCAAACGCCAAAGATGAAATCTTCATTGACGATAGGTGTGGGCATGATGGAATGCAGACCGTCGGTTTCGATTTCGCTGCTGCTGCGGCCCTTCCAGACGACAGATGCAGAGTCGGCGGTGACTTTGAGCATCAGCGGGCCGTCGTAGAAGGCCGTGAGGAACAGCTGGTCGTTGAGCTTGCGGGGAGTGGGGACCGTGAGACCGTATTTGATGTCCCACGGGTGCTCCCAAATGAGCTTGCCGGTCTCCGGATCAAGCGATGAGACGGCGGTTGGGTGCCAGATGATGAGCTGACGGCGACCGCCGAATTCAAGGATGATCGGAGGGCAGTAGCCGACCTGTGCATCAGAGAGTGACCGCCAGAGTTCCCTGCCGGTGCGTCGGTCGAAACAGATCACCAGCCCATTGTCGCTGCCGCCGGTCAGAGTAATGAGTTTATCGCCATCGACGAGCGGCGAAGCGGCCATTCCCCAGGTTGGAAGTTCCGTGCCGAAGTCTTTGGGGAATTCATAAGACCAGCGGATTTCACCGCTGTTGGCGTCAAAACAGAACATGTGCCCCTGAGCGCCGATGGTATAGCACAGGCCGTCGTGAATCACCGGAGTTGTCCGCGGGCCGGCGGGATAGCTGACTGTGTAGCGAACCGGATGCGAATACTTCCAGAGTTCCCTGCCGGTCTCTGCGTCGAAGCACAGGACACGTTCGAGATCCTGAGAAGGAACGCGGTCGGTGACCCAGACGCGACCGTTGGCAACGGCAGGACCGGAGTAGCCGTCGGCGATTGGGACAGACCAGACCCGTGGCAGCAGGTCCGTCGTTGAGAACCTGCTGACGATCCCCGTCTCCCGCCAGACGCAATCACGAGCCGGTCCGCCCCACTGTGGCCAGTCATCGGCAGCGACGGGGAGTGCGGTGGCGAGCAATGGAATCAGATATTGGCACAGGCGAACAGTCACTGGAGTATTCCCGGTGAAGTGGGGAAGGAGAGACGGTGGGGCAGATCATAGTGATTTCGGAAGCAAATGGCAGTGCACGAAAAAGCGTGGTGAGCACAGGTGCATCTGCGGGAGCCGGTGACAACTGGCGATGAGCGAGGAAGTACTGTGGAACACAGCGCGGCAAAATCGCGGAAATCGGTACAACCGATACCTCAGCCTGAATTCGACATGGCTCCAGTCCGAATTTGCTGGAATGAGTAGGTCATCTCTAACATAATGAGTGCATAACAACATTGCACCCTATATGTCCTCACGATCACTTCTTTCGCCGCACATTCGGTGTGGCCGAACACACCCACGCGCTGCTCGGGCACCGCCTGCCTGTTCAGGTCCTCAACCGCCTGCGGCTCGGATCGCTCCAGCGGGCCAAAGAATCCTTCCTCAGTGCCGACGAACACGAAAAGCGACTTGATCTGCTCTATTCCGCCCAACTGGACGACGACACCCAGGTCCTGATCTACCTGCTTTTTGAACACAAAAGCTACATCGATCGTGCCATCGCCCGGCAACTGCTTGAATATGTGCTCAAAATCCAGCGCTGGCGTCAGCGCAACCAACTCAGCCCTTGTGTGGTGGTCCCGCTGCTGATCTACCACGGCGATGCGGTCTGGGACGAACCGACATCCCTCC
>JBJTOP010000256.1:0-7282 GCA_046074645.1 Planctomycetaceae bacterium
CTCAGGACACCAGGCTCCATGCAACCGCCGTCATCACCGCCGTCATCACCGCCGTCACCCTCGTCCACTCCAGGTCCTCCTGCCACTCCCGGTACACCTCGAATCGGCATCAATCAACTGGACATGGGTGGCTGGGTCCGCGTCTATCTCGGACAGGGCGATCCCACTGGCGAAGTCGCCTGCTATCTGTCTCACGCGCTCAACGGCTGGTTCCGTGAGCGCCCTCACCTGCGGCTCCGCTTTGTGCTCCCGGTCACCCGCAACGGCCAGACTGTCGAACTGCACGCATGGTACGAACAGGTTTGGTTCTCTGACCAAAGCCCGCTCGCACGCGCCACCCCAAGAACCCCTGGCACCTCACAGGCCACCGCCTCGCAGGCCACCGCCCGCTGACTCACCGCGCGACGCCTGTGGTAACAACGCGACCGGCATCAAAAGTTCTGCCCAACGTTCTTCAGCAGGCAAAAATCTCGTGGGACGTTTCGCAGAGCGAAACGCGACTATTGGTTCACACTGTTACACTTGCCCGCTCACCAAACACTGCCTGAAACGACCTTATCGTCTGTTCTGCCGCCGTCCGTGAATCCGGTATCGGAAACGCCTCAGCCGACGCATACCCCGCATATTTCAGTTCGGTCAACACCGCACCAACTTGATGAAGGTCCAGGTGACCGCGTCCGGCCGCCTGGCGGTTGGAATCCACAAAATGGACATGCCCCAGAAACCCGTCCGTATCGCGAAGCCCCCCTTCGATGCTGGATTCTTCAATATTCAGGTGAAACAAATCCGCCAGGATCTTCACGTGCTCTGTCCCCAGTCCCCGGATCAGTTCTGCCGCATCGCGCATCGTGTTGCACAGGTTGGTTTCATAGCGATTCAGCGGTTCATAAAGTACAGCTGTCCCCAGGGTTTGGGCAAGATTTCCAAGCCTCCCGAGGGCATCAGCAAGCATCCGCATGGCGACGGGCCGTGGAACCGCATCACTCCATCGCCCCTGCATCGACCCAACAATGGCCGGCGCACCAAACTCGGCCCCTGCCCTCAGCATGTCCCCAATAAAATCCTCAGCCCTGTTTCGGCGTTCCGAATCAGCATCACACAGCTGCAATCCTTCCACCACCATTCCGGCACCGGTCCCCAGAGCAGCCAGTTTCAGTCCGTTTGCCTGCAACAGCAACTTCAGCGGCAGCTCCCGAACGGCTCGTGCCGAGGGCGCAAAAATTTCCACGGCATCAAACCCCAGTTCTGCCGCTGTGCGGCAGCCTGCGGTCAGATCGTCGTGGAATACGAACGGCCCTCTGCGAGCCTGCTCAACCAGGCTGATGGTCACTGCTGATCGAATCATTTCAGACCTTAGTGTGATGAAACATCATTCGCTGTGGCGGTGGACGGCTGGGACAGCCCCCCCAACTGCAACAGCGGCTGCGGGGCTCCTTCGCACAACGGAGTCACTCGACCGGGCTGCTGCAGCATTTGAGCCACAGTCATTTGCCGAAACAACTGCTCCATAGTCGCCATTGCCTGATCAAGGCTGCTGTGCAGCGGACACAACTGTCCCGAATGCGAACGAATTCCCAGCGGACACTCATGAATCCTCTGAAACGGCTCAATCGCACTCACAACGTGCCACAGCGTCAATTCCTGAGGGTCCCGCAGAAGCTGAAAACCGCCATTTGGACCGCGATGCCCGGACACGATGCCTCCCCTTGCCAACGCCTGCAACAGCTTTGGGAGATAGGATGGCGGCACCCGAGTGGCCTCGGCGATTTCCCGTGCCGTGCAGAAACGGCCTGCGTTTTGAGCGATCGTGACGATGGCACGGAGTGCATATTCGACGGTTTGTGAAAGCATTTTGCCGGCCACGAGCTGAAAAAGAGAGTGGTTAAGCCGGAAACACGCGGTGGAATATCGACAAAAAACGATGGGAATGCAAACCAGTATTACGAGTCATTGTTTGGGGTGTAGCCAAGCTCCTTGAGCATCTGTATCAGTGGTGCTCGCCATGCCTGCGGCAGCGGCAGCACGGGGGGCTGCGGGTCTCCCACTGGCGGACCGATCAGGTTGAGAGCCGCTTTCATGGTGCTGAACCAGTGGGCACCTTCTCCTTTGGAATGATAGGCCTGGAACTGCAGCCGCATCAGCGGCGCCAGTTTCTGCCACAGCCTGCGTGCCTCTGGAAGATTCCCCTCCACAGCAATGAACTCGTACAGCTTCCGAGCGGCTCGCGGAACGGTGCTTGGAATCCCGGAAATCCAGCCGTGACTGCCATGACACAATCCCTCAAACGCGGCCGTATCAATCCCTGCGTAAACGGCAAACCGCCCGTCAGTGGCCTGCAGCAGCTGACACTGCCGATCCGGCTCCGGATGCGACATTTTTACTCCGGCAATCGCTCCTTCCTCGAACAGCCTCAACAGATGGTCTGTGGTGAGATCGACGGAGGTGAGTGGAATATTGTGGTAGACAAGAATTGGAATTCTGACAGCTTCGGCGATCCGGCGGTAATGGTCCATGACCTGCGCTGGCGTGGGCGCCATGTAGTAGGGAGGGACAATCAGCAGCGCACTGGCTCCGCAGGATTCAGCAAAACGCGAGAGATCAACAGTGCGGGCGGTGGAGTAATCATGGGTTCCGGCCACCACGGGAACTCGCCCAGCCACCGCAGTGATGGCTGCTTCCAGCACCCGTCGCCGATCATCGCACTCCATCGCAGGAAACTCACCGGAACTTCCCAGCGGTGAAATTGCATCGACGGATTCGGAAATCAGCCAGTCGATATGTGGCTGCAGTCGTTCCAGCCAGAGGCTGCCGTCCGGGTGGAATGGAGTGACGGACGAAGCACAGACGCCGCGGAATGGAGGTTGAGACATAGGATTCATGCTTTCGATATAAGATGTCTGCTTCAGTTCAGGGCTGCAGATGCCGCACAAAAAACTCGGTTCGTCGCCGGGAAGCCCAGGGAGTTTCGCAGGCCCCGTGGCCGGCACCGGGTACGACCAGCAAATCGAAGTCCCGGCCAGCTTCCACGAGTTTCCGTGCCACCTGCATGGTACTGGCGGGATCCACGTTGCGGTCCAGCTCGCCAACCACCAGCAGCAGGTTTCCCTGCAGCTGCTGCGCGTGCTCGCGATTCGAATTGCGTTCATACACATCGCCGGCTGGAACGCCCATCCACTGTTCGTTCCACCAGATTTTGTCCATCCGGTTATCGTGGCAGCCGCAGTCGGCAACAGCGGCGCGATAGAAGTCCCCATGCCACAACAGAGCGGCCATGGCATTCTGTCCACCGGCCGATCCGCCGTAAATCCCGACTCGCGAAAGATCCAGTTCCGGGTGCGCAGCGGCCGCCTTTCGCAGCCAGGCAATTCGATCCGGAAAGCCGGCGTCTTTCAGGTTCTGCCAGCAGACGTCGTGGAATGCTTTTGAACGCCAGGCGGTGCCCATGCCGTCAATCTGCACCACTACGAAGCCACGGTCCGCCAATTGCTGCTGATGTCCACGTCCAGCCCTGAAGGTTTTTGGCACGTGATAATCATGCGGCCCCGCGTAGATGTTTTCAATCACCGGATATTTCTTCGCTGGATCAAAGTCCCGCGGCCGCAGGATGATCCCATGAATGCTGGTGCTGCCATCGCGTCCTGGAGCGACAAAACGCTGGGGGAAATGGCGGTATTCTGCGAGCACTTCGCTGGCGTCTGCGGATTCCAGCAGACACAGGGATGTTCCTTCAGCTGATCGCAGTTCTGTCACCGGCGGATGATCAATTCGCGACCAGCGATCAAGAAACCAGCGGCGGTCCGGCGACCACTCAACAGAATGCGTGCCGTCACCATCCGTGAGTACCTGAAAGCCGGAGCCATCCAAACGAACTCGGCAGAAATGCTCGTGATACGGATCCTGACCAGCAACTGCTCCGACGGCGTAAAACCAGATCCATCCCTGCGACTGATCGACATGTTCGATCCGCCGCACGTTCCATTCCCCCTGAGTGACTGCGTTCAGCAGGGCTTGTGACTGGAGGCTGTAGCGGTACAAGTGATTCCAGCCCGATCGTTCGCTGGCCCACAGCACTGTTTGATCGTCCAGCCACCGCAGCTCGAACTTGCCTTCGGATGAGTAATGAATGAATGTGGGGCTGAATTCGTCGATGACAGTCTGAACGGAACCATCTGCGACATTCACATCCAGCAGCCGCAGTCGCTGGTGTCCACGCTCGTTGTACAACAACCAGAAACCGCTTCCATCCGGTCGCCAGCGCTGAAACTCCAGCGACCACGGATTGGGGAACAGTGCATTTGAAATGGGGATCTCAGTTCGATCCGCGGTTCGGAACAGCCGGGGCGTTGGTGTGGGAATGGGATCGCCGGGTTTGAGATACGGATAAGACTGCAGTCGTGGCTGCAGCTGATCGCCGGGAGTGCTTTCAATGTAGTGCACGCGTCGTTCGGGCACCTGAGTGGTCTGGAAGGCGAGGAGATGCTTTGCGTCGGGAGCCCAGTGAACGTCTGCCAGATGTTCGGGGAAGTCTGATCGATTGTAGTCCATGCCGACGGCTCGCGGACGCTGAGCATCCTGGCGGAATGTGTGCTCTGCGGATGCGTTGCTGGTCAGCTGAAACTCTTCTGATTCGGCGGACTTCAGCCACAGATTGTGATCTCGTACAAACGGAATGAAACGCCCTTGAGGTGCTGCAGCATTTTCCGGCGGTGCTTCCGGTGACCGGCGACCGCGACGGTTTCGCGGCGTGTCGGCTGATCGCTGCACATTTGCCAGCACGTTTTCATTCAGCGTCCATTCGTTGGCACCACCAATTGCTGAGGCGCATCCCAGTTCTCGTCCATCAGCCGCTTTGAAAAGCCATGTATGTCCGACGAAGGTGTGCTGCCGATGTGTTTGTCCCGGGGATATTGTGGCATATTCGCGGCGACCGCCATCCGGATCGATCCAGACAAGCGTAACGGCCGTTGTCCACTGGTTTGTGAAAACAATACCGGTGTCTTCCGTAGCAGGCCCGGAGGGACGCGGCGGTAGAAAAAGCTGGAACGCAGCACCGGCCGCAGGACGCAGTCGCCGCAGAGTGTTGTCAACGGAATTCCACGTGAATTCTCCGTCGGGCCCCTTCATTTTCCAGACGCCTGCATCGCCTTCAGGAAACTGCAGTTCCTGGATTGGAATCCGTTGGGCGTCAATCGGGCGCTCCAGCAGCTTTGAAAACTCAGTGGCAGCAAGAGCGTGATTGAATGCTGGCTCCCGCGTTCCTCTGGTTGCGTTCACAAGCACGAATTCCCGCGACTCGCCGGGCAAGTCGTTGCGGTACCAGAACTGAGTCCCGCTGGTGTCCCAGTGCGGTACGACGCGATCGCGATAGACGCGGCTTTGCGCGGTGACGCTGGAGCAGTTGGCTGCGAGCAGCAGTGTGATGAAGATCGAGGTGCGTCCAGCCTGCATTGAAATTCCGATGTTGAGTCTGAGAGGGTTACACGCCAAGCATTCCCGTACGCTGGTCAAGCCCCAGCATCAGGTTCATATTCTGTACAGCAACGCCGCTTGCACCCTTGATTAAATTATCGAGTGCGGCGAAGACCACCAGCTGTCCGCGATTGAAGCGAACACTGATGTCGCAGAAGTTTGTGCCGGACGTGTCCTTTGTGGAAGGAATGTGATCGACAATTCGAATGAAGGGCTGGCTGCGGTAGAATTCGCGGTAAATCTCCAGCAGTTCCGGCTGGGTAGCCGGAGCAGTCAGCCGCGGATAGATGGAACAGAAGATACCGCGATCCATGGGCATCAGATGGGGATTAAACGCGACCTGTACGGATGCCCCGCTCACATTCGACAGCACCTGCTCGATTTCAGGCGTATGTCGATGATTGCCAATACTGTAGGCCGTGACATTTTCGTTGCATTCGCTGAACAGGTTGGACAGCTTCGGCGTCCGCCCTGCCCCACTGATGCCGCTTTTAGCATCAATGATGATACCGGTGGGTTCGATGCGCCCCGCCGCAACCAGCGGCGCGAGAGCCAGAATGGAGGCGCTGGTGTAACAGCCAGGATTGGCCACCAGCGACGCCGCAGGAATTCGGTCTGAGTACAGTTCGGGCAGACCATATACGGCTTGAGCCAGACGCTGAGGATCCGTGTGGGGATGTTCGTACCATGTTTGATAGACGGCAGGATCCTGAAGTCGATAGTCGGCGCTGAGATCCACAACGCGACAACCGCCTGCCAGCAGTTGCGGGACGGCTTCCATGCTGGCTGTATGCGGCAGGCAGCAAAACGAAATGTCGCACTGCTTTCCCACCTGCTCCGGACTGAGATTCTGGCAGTGAAGATCAAACAGTCCTGTCAGGGACGGGTGAATCCTTGCAAGAGGCGGACGGTCGTCCTGACGGGTGGTGGCAGCGACCAGTCTGGCGGAAGGATGTCGAGCAAGAATGCGGAGCAGTTCCAGCGCGGTGTAGCCAGTGGCGCCGAGAATCGCAATGCGTGCCATGGGGCGTGAGGTCCAGGGAAGGGCCGGAGGAGTCGGAGGAAGAATGTGATCGGAGTATAAGAATGGTATGTTTCGCGACAACCTCACGAGCCTGAGGAAAGTTGGCTTTTTGGTAACCGTTCGAGGAGCGATTCGTTTTCCGGGGTCAGTTTTGAGGAGAGCATCCTGAAGGTACTGGTCAGGCAGCACACTGAGCTCTGCCTGTAAAGAGCCCCGGAAGAGCAGACAGGAAGCTTGTGGGAACGGTTTGCAGGGATGCTGTGGCCAGCACTCAGACCCCCTGAGTTTATCACGTTTCGCCATCAACAGGTCTGCTGCCTGCATGGTCTGCTGGTTGGCGTGGTGCTGACGGAAACACGTGTGGCTGGCGAAGGCAGCCACAGGGCGGGGACGGAACACTGCACCATTCGGCCGGCCAGTTGACAACCGGCGGCCGGATCGAGTCACAAAAACGCGGTGTGGCGTGCGGTCGATGTCAATCGGCCGGTGGGGATTTTTTGACGGCATGCGCCGTCAAAAAATAGAGAGGAGAGAGGAGACGCTCGACTTTCTGTATTCTTCTGCGGTCTTCTGTCTTCATTCTCCTCTCCGCGGTCCCTTCGCGGGCAGCTGCTGGCCACGCCTTGCGACACTTGTAAGTGCCACGCACCCGCGAGCGCCATACGGTTGGTACCAGCGGCTGGGCGGCAGCCAGATGGCCTTGAAGTTCGCTCCATCCGGGCGAAAATCGGCCACAATCCCCCCTCTCCCCGGTCCGGGGAGAGGGGAGTCAGATGCTGTTTCCGCAAG
>JBJTOP010000257.1:0-15885 GCA_046074645.1 Planctomycetaceae bacterium
CTGATACAGCTCAAGATTGGCTGTAAGCTGTTCGAGGAAACGCTGTCGGGCGGCTTCCGAGTTCAGTTCACCACAATGGGGGCCAAGAACCGCTCGGCCATTGCCAGCGAAAGCAAAACTCGATTTCTGATGGCCCCCCAACGCCACAATGGCGCCCTCGGAAGCAACTGTCAGGGGAAGTGGCAGAGGTGCAAATCCGCGTCCAGACCGCAGCACCGAAGTCCGACCTGCGATGATCCTCACAACACTGTCGTCAATTGATCGCAGAATTGGACGCTGATGGCCCAGCAGCAGATCGACGTCGGCGGCGAACTGTGCCTGAACAGCTTCGGCTTCCCTGAGGATCGGGTCGTCCTCAACGTTGGCACTTGAAACCACCAGCGGCCGTTGCAGCTGCCGCAGCAGCTCATCGTGCAGCGCCGTTGTCGGCAGAAAAATTCCCACAGACTTCAGCAATCCAGAGACTTCCGGAGCAATCGGTGTGCGCAGGCGATGATCACAAATCAAGATGGGATTCTCTGGTGATTGCAGCAGTTCCACGTCTGCCAACGCAAGCGACGATTCCAGAAAATCAACAGATGGGATCATCACGGCCAGCGGCTTGTGCGGGCGCTTCTTCGCTGTTCGCAGTCTGGTCACGGCTTCACTGCTGCCGGCATCACAAACCAGCTGCCAGCCGCCGATTCCCTGAAGTCCTATCACACCTCCAGCTGCAAGGCACTCCACGGCCCGCAGCATCAACCGTGCTTCATCCGCTGGACATTCCGACAGGTGCAGAGCGAAGTCAACCGCGTTTGGCTCGGCCATCGACGTGGAAGAAATGGACTGCCGCTGCCGCAGCCACAGTCGCGGTCCGCAGTTTGGGCAGCTCAAGAGCTGCGCGTGCCCTCGGCGAAGTTCAAGCTGCCCATATTCTGCGGTGCAGCAGCTGCAGAGTGGCCAGTCAGCGAGCACCGTACGGCTGCGGTCCCATGGCATCTCCTGCAGAACGCTGTAACGTGGCCCGCAGTGGACGCAGCTGTTCAGCACATAGCCGCAGCGGGGATGTGCGGGATCGCGAATTTCCCGCAGGCATTCCGAACAGATGGCCCGATCGCGAGGAACCGCCGGCCCCGGAAGACTCGATGTCGGCATCTGTCGGCAAACGGTAGTCAGCCACCGACGTTCCAACGGAGAGAATTCTGCAAGATCGCGGATCTCGAAAGACATCACTGATCTGCGCTCAATCGAGTGATGCTCGAAGTGCTCTTTTGGAGTCACCCACACCATCGGTGCCGCGAGCGGCGCAGCCACACCACAGAATCGATCGATTATCCAGTCAATCATTTCCCGCTGGACAGAAGCGGGTGCCCGCAGGCGAAGCAGGACTCCGGCCTCCGTGTTGCAAATCCAGCCACCAACCCGCTGCGTGCGAGCATATTGAGCGGCAGCGGGTCGCAGTCCGCATCCCTGTACGCTTCCCTGCAACAGCCACCAGCCGCCCGCGTCGAGGGAAGCTTGTGACATCAGTTACCCTGCCCTGCTGCGGTGAGCCTGCGTCTCGCCTCCAGCAGCCACGAGCACCATTCTGAGATGCCAATGTCCCGCAGCGAGCAGACTTCAAGGCACTGCAGGCCAGGCTGAATCAGTCGGGCATCAGCGATGGCAGCCTCAGGAGAGAATGGCACGTGCGGTAACAAGTCCGTCTTTGTGATCAGAAGCGCGTGACTGGTTCGGAACATCCTGGGGTACTTGCCCGGCTTGTCATCCCCCTCTGGAACGCTCAGAAGCACCACGCGAAGATGTTCCCCGAGATCGTGCGACGCCGGACACACAAGATTTCCAACATTCTCGATGAAAAGCACATCAAAGGTCAGGCTCGGCAGCTGACTGAGCCCGCGCTGCACAAGACCAGCATCCAGATGACAGGCACCACCCGTAGTGAGCTGATGAACCGGCAGCAGTGGTCGCAGACGGTCGGCATCCCGCTCGGTTGCAATATCTCCCACAAGCACGGCGACGGAAACCTTTCCCGCCCAGTGCTTCGCCGTCGCTTCGAGCAGGCTGGTCTTACCCGCACCAGGGGAAGAGACAAGATTCACAACCAGCGTGCCGGCAGCAGAACAGGCCGTGCGGAACTCGTCCGCCTGTCGCTTCCGGTCCGCAAGCACATCCTGCTGAACTGATATGGTCACAGTTGTCATGGGATCACCAGACCGCGATCGCTCTCCCGGGTGCGGCGTGGCCACCCTCGATTCGAATCGCGGCAAACAGAAACACACTTTGCGGGCGGACCTTGTCAAGCTGCTGCAGGAACTCGACGCCGACGAGGTCCTGTTTTCCAAGCATCCAGCAGGTCATGCAGGCAGACCTCGGATCAACGCCCCCAAGGTCGGGAGCATCGGTCGCAATACAGCGAATACCCCGCTCTGCAATGTATTTGACCGTCTCGGCAGTGGGAGCCGCCCAGCCGACGGATTTCCCGGACAGCGGTCTGACCCAGAGGTCCTGATCATCGGGAGCAGGCTTCAGAAAGCGATCAACAAAGCCGGTTTGGAGGAGCACGATTTCTCCGGGTTTGAGAGGTCCGCTGGACTTTTCGAATTCAGCGATATGCGCGGGAGTGATTTGGGGGGAGCGTGGCAGGTCAGAGCCAGGCTGGGGATCGACCAGACCGCGAACGTCAATGACTCGCGCAGTGCCGCAGGTCCAGTCGATCGGTACCTGCTCAACCGTGCGAGAGCTGCTGCCGCGCGGCCCCCACTTTTGCTCGAATTCCGCGAGCCAGCCACGTACCTCCGGCGAATACTCCACTTCCTCACCGGCGGCTGGCAGAGCGAACGCCGGCGGGATCAAATGCGTTCCGGCCGTTGCATCCATCAGATGGGTGTGATGCCACAGATCAAGATCCGGTGAGTAAAGAAAGTCCACCTTCACGTAGCTCTGGCGATGCCTGCCAGTGCGGCTGCCGGGATTGGTCAGGGGCAGTTTCATATCAAGGACCGGAGACAGATCAACAGCCCGGCGGTTTCGCATGCCCTCAATCAGCCGTTGCGGAAGCTCTCCACCCTTGATCGCAAAAGCCCGGGTTTCCGAATACATGCCGTCCTTGTGGCGAGGTGACAACATGATGTAGAAGGAGCCGGTCGGGGGAAGAGCGGCAAGATTGGTGGCAGCTTCTGTCCAGATCATCCCATGCCGCAGACCCGCGTAGTGCGTGGGTTCGGCAAGATTCGGCAATGGCCCCATACTGGCGCTGTCCGTGCCCAGCGTGAGCACTCCGCGGGTGGCCAGAAACTCCATGGTCTCCGGGCCCGGATCAGGATAGCCAGGAGCCAGTCGATCAACAACATCAGCGATGTAGCGGTGGCCATCGGGAAATGGACGGTAGTAGCGATCAGTGTATCCACTGTGGAACAACACGACGTCACCAAACCGCAGGCGACGATGCTGCTGCTCAAAACGTTCAACGTCGGCCGGCTGCACGAGTGGACTCACTCCATTGGGAGCCTGATCGAGAAGATGGCGACAATCGACGATACAGGCTTCACCGCCAAATTGCCATGGTTCAATAACGTGCGTCCATGCAAGTCCAAATGGTCCCGATTTGTCGCGTTTGAGCTCCGGACGAAGCACGGAATGCGGTGGAACGTCCATCTGAGTTCCTGTATTTCCATCCATCAGAAGCAGATCAAAGTTAAAAGGGCTCCGATGACCAATCGGGATTTCCGTGATTCGCTGAAAACGTGGAAATGGTGCCGTCGGCCACGTCGCCGGATAGTCGGGTGATACCAGCAGCGAGCAGTCGATAAACCGCGGGATATCCGGAGCCTGCGCATTGACTTGATTCGTACACGCAGTCACGGAGCAGCAGATGGCAGCAATGATCAGGAAACGAACGCAGGAAATCAGACAGCGAATTCCGGTAGCGGACGGCATGGTGGGGTCTCCGGGAAGTCAAAGGAGTTGCCGTAGTACAAAACTGGATTCCGCTGATCATGAATTGCACAGGCCTGGAATGCAAGAATACTCAATTACACCCATCCATATCGGAGGCCAACAGGAAGAGACGGCAAACGAAATGCAGGAAACCGAGTTCTGCCGTTCTTGCCTGATCGTTGGACCCGACCGTCCGCAGTTTCTACAATGTCGCCGCGTCCGGCATCCAGGGGGATTCCGGTAGTCCCGTCGGCACGTGTTGTTTATCTTAGTGAAAACGGAGTGGTGAGTGACAACCGCAGGTTCTCATTACACGGTACTTGCCCGTCGCTTTCGGCCTCAGGCATTTGACGAGGTGGTGGGCCAGGATCACGTCGCTCGAGCACTCCGGAATGCGATTCGGGCCGGCCGCGTGGCACACGCTTACATGTTCACCGGGGCCCGTGGAGTTGGCAAGACGTCCACCGCTCGTATTCTTGCCAAGGCCCTCAACTGCCCGCACGTCGTGGACGGAGTGCCCTGTAACGAATGCGAAATTTGCCAGGGAATTTCAGCAGGCAACGACGTTGACGTTCTTGAAATCGACGGCGCCTCCAATCGCGGTATCGACGACATTCGATCCCTCCGAGCCAGCGTCGGCGTCCGCTCCATGCGAACTCAATTCAAGGTCTACATCATCGACGAAGTTCACATGCTGACTCGGGAGGCCTTCAACGCGCTGCTGAAAACCCTTGAAGAACCACCACCAAACGTCAAGTTTGTATTCTGCACCACAGAACCAAACAAGGTTCCCGATACGATTCTCTCACGATGCCAGCGTTTTGATTTCTCAAGCATCGCAGAAACCTCGATCGCTGAACGGCTGCGGCAAATCGCGAAGATCGAGGGATTTGAGGTTACCGAAGATGCGCTGGAACTTGTTTCCCGCAGGGCTCGCGGTTCCATGCGCGACAGCCAGTCGCTCTTCGATCAACTGCTGGCCTTCAGTGACGGAACCGTCTCGGCCGACGACGTCCATCGGATGCTCGGAACCGCTGGTGACGACCGACTGCTGGAACTCTTCGCTGCAATCGTAGAGCATCGCCCGGGCGAAGTCCTGAACCTGCTCGATGCCTGCTTCACCGCAGGTGTGCAGCCCGGCGAATTCATGGATCAGGTCATCGGCTACGTGCGTGATATGATGGTTGTGCTCTCCGGTGGCACAGGCGTCGCCCTGTGCGCGGTCGCAGCCCGTCACCGCGACGACCTGCTTGCTCAGGGGCGAAAGCTGGGAATGCAAACCGTCATGGCTGCATTTCAAATTCTTTCCGACGCAAAAACTCAGATGTTTCGCAGCACCTTCGCTCGCACAGTGCTCGAAATGGCACTCGTGCAGCTCAGCCTCCTCGAAAATCTCAGCGCCCTCAGCGAACTGCTCTCCGGTCGACTCCCGGCTCCCATCGAAACTGCTGCATCCGCCGAACCCGGCAGCGAAAAAAAAAACTTTGACGAATCCCCTTTGATAACTGGTCAATCCCCCCGGCCCCGACTTCAGCAGCCAGCAGATTCGCCCCCACCCGGTCTCCCGCCTGCCATCCCAATCGCACCACCAGCGGCCCAGGTTCATTCACCTGCCTCCAATTCTGATGGCACCCTGAATACGCCCCAGACGCCCGCCGCTGGTCCACCTGTTGTGTCCGCGGCCTCGCCAGAGTCCGCGCCCCCGCCGGCACAGTCGCCGCCCCCGGTTCCGTCCCTGACTCAGGACCGCGCTGCCGCACTCCTCCCGGAACTCACCCGCGCATGTGGTCTGACAATCTCTGCCGGTCTGAAAATGGTGCAGGAAATTCAGCTCACAGGCTCGGCTCGTCTGGAACTGCTCCTCGATGATACCGCCGACTTCGCTCGACGCGTGCTGGATCTGCCGGATAACCGGGCACGCATCGAACAGGAGATTCTGAAAATCACTGGCTGCAACGTGGTCATCGGACTGCGTCTTGTACGCACTGAACGTCCAGCTGCGCCGTCGCCCGAATCAGGGCTGTCGATTACTCCCCCGGAAGCAAAGGCTGCCAGCAGTTCGCGAAGAAACTCGTCAAAGCAGGCCTCGGCGTCCGCTGATGAACCGGGAGTCTCCACGAGTTCCGATTCAACCATAAACCAATCCGCCGCGAATGCACAGCCCTCTCGGCGGACCACGGCAGCAGTTGCCGAGACGCCCGCTGCAAACCTCCTCGGTGACGTGGATCCAGCCCGTGATTCGTTCGTACAACATGTGGTGGAATCCTTCGGAGCAACAGTTGTCAAAGTCACAAAGGCTCCGCAAGCGCGCGCCGGGGCCGCAGTGGAGCAGGAAGCAGCGGCGGTTTGACTCAGTTCATTCACTCAGTTCATGCGGAGTTCACGGAGAGCACGATGTTTGAAGGACTTAAGAATCTGGCTGGCATGGCAAACATGGCGCGTCAGGCAGGCGATCTGCAGAAAAAAGTCGCCGAACTCAAGGAACGCATCGGTCGAATGGAAGTTGAAGGCTATGGCGGTGGCGATGCAGTGCTCGTCCGTATGTCCGGCGATTTCCAGGTCAACAGCGTGCAGATTCACCAGTGGCTCGTCGAAGCTCGCAATCAGGCACTCTTGCAGCAGCTCACCCAGGAAGCCTTCAATGCAGCTATGCAGCGAGCGCGTGATCTGGCCGCAGAAGAAATGGCAAAACTTGCAGAAGACATGGATATGCCCGGAATGAAAGATGCCTTCAGTCGGCTTGGATTCGGCTGATTTCCGACCCCAACAGGAACAACACGGATGAGCAGACAGAAACAGGAAACTTCGGAACACCCCTACGGACCGGCCGTCGGTCGGCTGATCGACGAATTTGCAAAGCTGCCCGGCATCGGCAGAAAATCCGCAGAACGACTCGCGAATTACATCCTGTCCTGCTCAGCCGGCGACGCGGAAGGTCTGGCAGATGCCATTCGCTGTGTGCGAACTACAGTTCGCAAGTGTTCGGTGTGTTTCAACCTGACGGAAGAGCCGGTCTGTCGGATCTGCAGGGATCCGCGACGGGATCAGCAAAGCGTCTGTGTGGTTGAGCAACCGAAGGATGTTGTGGCACTCGAAGCCTCCGGTGCATGGGGTGGGCTCTACCACGTTCTGGGTGGCCGCATCGCGCCTCTCGAAGGCGTTGGACCCGAAGATCTCACCATTCACCAACTGGTCCATCGCATTCGTAAACTTGGAATCCGCGAAGTCGTGATGGCCACCAATCCAACACTGGAAGGTGATGGCACGGCCCTGTTCATCACCAACCTGCTGCAGAACGACGCTGTGAGGATTACCCGCCTTGCTCGCGGCATCGCCTCAGGCAGTGTCCTCGAATTCGCCAACCGCGAAATGCTGGCCGATGCACTTCGCGGCCGACAGAATTTCTGACCCGACTGTCACCCCCTTTTCAATGTCCTCGCGTTCGACTCACCAGACACCCAACATCCCCTGGCATCCTCGCCCCTCTTCCATGAGCTCTCTGCAATCCAATCCCAATCCATCCGGCTCAAAACATGGCCAGGATTCGCCCTCCGGCGTTTTTCGGTTGCCTGCCAGTCTTCGCGCTGCCGCGGCGGCAAGACTGTTTGACCCAGTCGGGCGGGAGCTGGAAGCTGAGTCCATTACGGTCCGAATTCGCTGGTTCGGACTGTGCGTAGGAGCTCTCTACGTGAATTTGGGTTCTCAGAGCGGCAGTCCGCGAGAGCTCAATGCGATGCTGGCGTTGGGCGCTGCATACGCCCTTGTGGACACCCTTGCCAGCTGGCGCGGCAAACTGCTGCTCACCAACTACCGAATCGGTATCTCCGTCATGGAGGCGCTGTTCATCGGTCTCCTCTGCCATTTCGACGAAGGACTCAGCAGCCCCTTTCGATTCTATTACTTTCTGTCACTGCTGGTGTGTGCGATTCGGCACTCCCCATCCCTCACCTTCTCCACATTCTGCCTGCACTCGATCAGCTATATTCTGCTGGGTGTGCTGGGAGAACGTGTTCAGGGTGCTTCGCTGGTCAATGCTGAGCAGCGGCATCATCAGGTGGTCACAGTTTTGCTCACACTGGTCTTTCTCGGCTGGGCCGCATGGGCCATCATTTCACTGACAGGGCTACTCAAAAAATCCGGACAGCGACTGGCTCTGCTCAATGAAGAACTCAAGTCCAACCAGCAGCACCTTGAGCGTCGCATTGCCAATCGAACGCGCGAGCTGCAGGAATCTCAGGCGATGCTCGTGCAGCAGGAAAAACAGGCCGCCTTTGGATTGCTGGCAGCAGGAATTGCTCATGAAGTCGGTAATCCACTGGCCTCAATCAGCTCAATCGTGCAAATGCTGGGAAGGAAGAACACCGACGAATACGTTCGCGAAAGACTGGAACTGGTGGACGGGCAACTCCAGCGAATCCAGCGGACCCTGCGGGAACTCACGACATTCAGTCGACCGGCAAATCAGCAACTGTCTTCAGTGGATGTCCACGCAGCCATCAACGACGCACTGAACATCGCCAAGTACTACAAACGCTGGAAAGGCAAGTCCGCGACCACCCGCTTCGCACCCGGGCTGCCCAACATTCGCACCGTCTACGATCAGCTCGTCCAGGTCATGCTGAATCTGACCCTCAATGCCCTCGACGCGATGTCCGAAGGTGCATCGATGGAGATTTCCACGGAACTGATCCCTTTGGAAGGCAGTTTGCCGGAACGCATTGGGATTCGTGTGAGGGACGAGGGACATGGGATATCAGCGCAGGCCCAAAAACAAATTTTTCAGGCGTATTTCACCACCAAGGACCACGGTACCGGGCTCGGTTTATTCGTCTGCCGACACATCACCCGACATTCTCTTGGCGGGGAGATCGAGCTGGTTCAGTCGGATTCGCGAGGGACGGAATTTCTCGTGACAATCCCCGCTCGCCGCAGCTGAAACAGGCTATGCTGGCGAGTTATGACTGCGGCCGATGGGTGGCTGGAGTCTGCCTGCTGATCTGCTACAATCCAGCGATCCGCAACAGGATTCCAAAACGCCTGCCCGGAAACGCCTTCCACCGCTTTAATAGTGTCCCGGAAACGGCGCCCCCGGTCAGGTTGGCACACAAGGAGCAGTGCATTGTCAACGGACAGTAGTCAGAGCGATTCCGGTGCTCTTTCCGATCCCCGCGTCCTGCGAACAGACATCCAGGCAGAAATGCGGACAAGCTATCTGACCTACGCGATGAGCGTAATTATCAGTCGCGCGCTGCCGGACGTCCGGGATGGACTCAAACCCTCCCAGCGCCGCATCCTTGTTGCCATGAATGACCTGAACCTCAGCCCCGGCTCCGGCCGAAAAAAATGCGCCAAAATTGCCGGTGATACCAGCGGCAACTACCACCCGCACGGCGAACAGGCCATCTATCCGGCGCTCGTTCGCATGGCCCAGGACTGGGTCATGCGAGAAGTGCTTATCGACAAGCAGGGCAACTTCGGATCGCTCGCCGGACTCCCCCCCGCTGCCATGCGATACACCGAAGCCCGACTCTCCCAGGCATCCGCTGAAATGATGCGGGACATCGATCGGGAAACCGTTGACTTTGTGCCCACCTACGATAACGATCGGCTCGAACCCGTCGTGCTGCCCGCACGGTTCCCCAATCTGCTTGTGAATGGCTCCAGCGGTATCGCCGTCGGGATGGCCACCAGCATTCCGCCGCATAATATGGCAGAGGTTTGCGAGGCCGTGATTCGCGTCATTGATAATCCGGACGCCGGGCTGGAGGAAATTCTCGAAGTGCTGCCTGCCCCCGATTTCCCGACCGGCGGTATCATCTGCGGTACTCTCGGAATCCGCCAGGCCTATCTCACTGGGCGATCCACGCTCACTCTCCGCTCCCGCACACACTTCGAAACCGAAAAAAACGCGGATGTCATTGTCGTCACTGAAATCCCGTACATGGAGACCCGCGATCGCATCCGCGAAAAACTGGAAGTGCTCGTCGCTGAGGAACGCATCAAAGGAATCGCACGCATCGTCGACCTCACGGATCGAAACGTGCCACCGTGGCAGGTCCGACTGCATATTGTGCTCAAACGCGATGCCGACCGTGACGTAGTCCTCAATCAACTCTTTGAATATTCGCCACTGCAGTCCACTGTCAGCGTGATCCTCCTCGCCCTTGACGGTAACCGTCCCCAACTCATGACACTGCGAATGCTGCTCGATGCCTTCATCCGGCACCGGGTCGATGTGATTCGCAGACGCACCGAGTACCTGCTGCGAGAAGCACGAAAACGCAAACACACCGTCGAAGGCCTCCTGCTCGCCCAAACGGACATCGACCGCATCATTCAAACCATCCGCCAGGCATCCAGTCGAGCCGTCGCGAAAGATGCACTGCAGCAAATCGGTGTCCCAGCACCGCTCGTGGCTCGCGCCCTCGGCGATGTCGGCTACGCAGCCTTCACGTCCGAAAACGGCGAAGCTACCGAATACTTCCTGTCCCCCAATCAAGCCGAAGCCATCGTCTCGATGCAACTCGGTTCCCTCGCCGGACTCGAACGCGAAAAACTTGCAGCCGAATACCAAACCCTCCTGCAAAACATCGCCGAATATCTCCGACTGCTGTCCGATGAAGCTCATCTGCGAGCACTCGTACGCAGCGATATGGAAGAACTCCGAGCCCGTTTCCCGGACAAACGTCGGACCACCATCTCCGAAGAGGAACTTGGTGACTACGACAAGGAAGCCCTCATCGCCGAACAACCGATGGTTGTCACCCTCTCACAGCGCGGCTACATCAAACGCACACCGCTTGACGTCTACGAGGCCCAGCATCGCGGCGGTAAAGGTATCAAAGGCGCCGCTGCCGACGAAGAAGATCCTATCGCCCACTTGTTCGTTTCCAGCACCCACGACTACCTGCTCTTCTTCACCAACCGAGGCCGCGTTCACTGGATCAAAGTCTACGACCTGCCACTCCAGCCACGGACCGGAAAAGGCCGAGCACTCGCAAACCTCATCACCCTCGAAGACGGCGAAGGAATTGCAAGCTGCTTCAATGTCCGCCATTTCCCCGACGATCAGTACCTCGTCATCGCCACCCGACAGGGTATCATCAAAAAAACAGCTCTCTCAGCCTACGGTCGACCAATGAAGGGAGGCATCATCGCCATTCGACTGGATGACGGGGATGCACTCGTGGACGTTCGTATCGTCTCCAGCGACCAGGACCTCGTACTGTCAACCTCCGGAGGTATGGCCATTCGCTTCAACCACGAAGATGCTCGACCAATGGGCCGAGCAACTCGCGGCGTCAAAGGTATCACGCTGACTCGCGGCGAAACCGTCGTTGGGATGGTTGTTGCCGATCCGGAAAGAACGCTGCTGAGCATCTGCGAATTCGGCTACGGAAAACGCACCCCGTTCGGACCTGCCGACGCAGCGCCCGACGAAATTCCGCTACCTGATGATGGTGTGATGTCCGTCGCCGAAGACACCGTCACTGAAGAACCGCTGGAAGAAATTGCAGAGGACGCAGCGCCCGGAAGTAACATGAAATACAGGCGTCAGCGACGAGGTGGCAAAGGCCTGCGGGACATCAAAACGACTGCCCGAAATGGTCGCGTTGTCGATGTGCTCTCGGTGAGCGACGAAGACCAAATTCTCATGGTGACCTCCCGGGGTAAGATTCAACGCATCCGTGCCGCTGATATCAATACCATCGGACGAAATACTCAGGGTGTACGCATCATCCGACTTGATGAAGGTGATTCCCTTGTCTCCTGCGCAGTGATCCCGGGGGACTCAATTGAAGAAGCCGCCGCCCGCGCAGCACAGGCGGTCCAGGCAGCACAGGCAGCCCCTCAGCCGTCTCCGCCTCTGCCAGCTCCTGCTGAGCCCCCAGGTGACGATGCCGGCTGAGCGATAATGATGGCACCCGTCAGACGGACAGACTGATTGAAGCACCAGCAAATTCTTCCCTGAATCGACATCGGAATTCAAGTGTTGACATCTGCAAGGCTCTAAGCTCATGGAAGCGCCCACACATCTCAGCCAGGGGGCCCGCCGATCTGCGGATCAGGCAATCGGCTTTCTGATGCAGCAGGCTGTCGAAAATCCCGGCTGTATTTCACTGGCGGCCGGCTTGGTGGATGAGCGTTCACTGCCCGCCAGACTTGTCCGAGATGCCGTGGATACGCTGCTGGCTGACGGTGAATCAGGTCGGAGACTGCTGCAGTACGGCACCACGCAGGGCCCTGAACCGCTGCGACGAGTGTACCGAAATTACCTCGCAGAACTGGAAGGCCGCAGCGACGGCCTCGCTGATCTCCCACTTTCCCGCATGATGCTCACCACAGGCTCACAACAGCTGTTGTCATTGATCGTACAGGCGATGTTCGATCCAGGTGATATTTGCCTTGTCGCAGCGCCAACATATTTCGTTTTCCTCGGAGTCCTGCAGGCGGCCGGAGCTGAAATCATTCCTGTAGAGGCAGATGCAAACGGTATGCGCCCGCAGGCACTGCGGGGCGCACTGGAACGCCTGCATGCCGCTGGACAACTCGGACGCGTGCGGTTGATTTATGTCGTGAGCGATTTTGAAAACCCCAGTGGTGTAAGCATCTCTGCAGATCGTCGCCACGAACTCCTCGAACTTGCACAATCGTGGTCCCGGGAATCCCGGATCTATCTGCTGGAAGACGCCGCGTATCGCGAACTGCGCTACGAAGGGACTGCACCGCCCAGCATCTGGTCACTTGATCGAAATCGCGAAACCGTAATTCTGGCACAAACATTTTCCAAAAGCTTTTCGCCCGGCATCCGCGTCGGACTCGGAGTCCTCCCGGAAAAGCTCCTCAAACCCGTATCCGATCTCAAAGGCAACGAAGACTTTGGCTCCGCACACCTGAATCAACACATTGTCGCTCATGCGCTGAAGAACGGGAGTTATCGGCAGCACGTTGAATCGGTGGTGGCCAGCTATCGCAGCAAACGCAATGCAATGCTCCAGGCAATCGACAAAGAATTCGCAGGGTTGCACGGCGTCAGCTGGGTCCGCCCTGAGGGCGGTATGTACGTTTGGATGAGACTTCCACCAATTGTACAGACCGGCTTTGACAGCCTGCTCTTCCAGCAGGCAACACGCGTGAATCGAGTCATGTATGTGCCGGGAGAGCTGTGCTATCCAACCTCATGGAATGATCGACCGCGATGCGAGATGCGGCTGAGTTTTGGAGTGCAGTCGGAGGCGGGTATCGAAGAGGGCATTCGGCGTCTGGCCAGCGCCGTTCGAACTGTCTTCGGGCGAATCTCCGGGGGCAACGAGTGAAGTCATGGATCCCCACTGCTGGCAGCCAGCCTGTTCACTGAACGTGCTTCGCATCCGTGCAGAAATGCTCCGATCCGTGCGTGAGTTCTTTGCGGCACGGGGATATCTGGAAGTGGAAACTCCTTGCCTGTCCCGTGACGTCGTACTCGATGCGTGGGTTGAGCCGTTTCGGGTGCCCGGCGGTGGAACAGAACAGGATCGCTTCCTGCAGACATCCCCGGAAGCCTTTATGAAACGACTGCTGGCCGCAGGCTGCCAGTCGATCTATCAGGTCGCCCGCGTTTTTCGAAAAGGAGAGTTTGGCGAGCGACATAATCCCGAATTCACCATGGTGGAGTGGTACGGAGTCGGAGACACGTGGTTGGATCAGGTCGCGTTAACGGAAAGTCTTGTGCGCTGCTGCCTGAACGCCGTTCAAAGTTTGCCTGGCAGCCGTGTGCCATTCTGGCCGGATACCCACTTTCCGCTGCTCACCTATGCCGCTGCCTTTCAAAACTCCTTTGGCCTCGATGTCCACGCAGCTACCGATGCAGACCTGCTGCAGGCGGCTGAGCAAGCCAGGGTAACGATCCCCGAGAGTGGCCCCGTGTTGTCGCGCGATGAACTGTTAAACATAATGCTCGGACTGGTGATCGAACCACAACTAGGTGGCAGGCCTGGTGCAGAGACACCGATGTTCCTGTGCGATTACCCCCCCACCCAGGCAGCACTCGCCGTCGTTGCCGAAACATCTCCGCCAGTCGCACGCCGCTTCGAACTCTACGTGCGAGGACTTGAGCTGTGCAATGGCTACGAAGAACTCACGGACGCTGCCGAGCTCCAACGGCGGGAACAGCAACAGCAAATCATACGCAGCGATCTGCCAGCATCAGAACCCCTGCCAGGAGCTCCACGCCTTCAGAACGCCATGGCCGCCGGTCTCCCACCCTGCTCCGGAGTTGCACTTGGCTTCGACCGCCTCGTCATGCTCGCCACGAGTGCCGATTCAATTCAACAGATCCTCCCCTTCCCCGCCAACATCGCCTGACGTCAGTTCCAGTCTGACCAGTACAGGCGAGTGCTGTAACTCAGGGAGAACAATAAGCTGCTTTCACCATTTTGCGATACAAATTCAGACCTTATCATTCAGGATGCTATCAATCCGGAGAAGGTCCTCGCGAATGACGAAGTCTGCGACATCTGCAAGCCCCCCCGGCACTTCGGTTGAAATGCAACCGAAACTCCGGCAGCTTTAAGCATACAGAGGTCCGGTTTTCCGTCTCCAACGGCCAACATTCGATCCGGATTGACCTGCAGTTGCTGACCGAGATGAAGCAGTACATTCCGTTTGCAGATCACGTGCTCAGGACATCCAGATGGATGCTGCATCGCTGGGCTGAGGATCACGCCGCCAGTCGCTAATCCGTCGCGAAACCGCATCAGGTGCGCCACGCTGAAATCCGCAAATACCCTTCGGCGGATAATCTCTGTTGCCACGAAATAGCTGTCACTGATGATTCCAACGCGATAGCCACGAGACCGCAACCGCACAACCAATTCACGTGCGCCAGGCATGAGTTCCAGTCGGGAAGCTACATCCTCGAAGATCTTCTCTGAAATGCCGGCGAACACTGCTGCAATGTGCTGAATCCGTTGCTTTGCTGATTTTCGTCTCACGGTCTGGAGTGTGCGCTGCAGCTCGGCGATTACGGAAAGGTCGTCGCGAATGTCCACTTTTATGAAACGTGTCAACTATTCCGGCGACGAGACGGTCGCCATTCTCAGAGCCCACCTCGTTGAGGGGCTGCCGGTATCTGAGATTTGTCGGAAGGACGACATCAGTGTGACCAACTTCCGCAACTCGCAGAAGATTCTCTTCGAGGAAGCCACTCAGCTCTTCGATCGCAAACCGAATGCCGCAAACGTCCGCAGGCAGGAAGCTGCTGCCGAGAAGAAAGTCGAAGCTCCGGAGACAACGCCCCGCAGTTCATCGCGAACGACTTCAAAAACTTCGTAAAGATCTTCGGGATGACGCACGTCCGCACCGGCCCGTTCTATCCTCAGAGCAGTAGCAAACTCGAAGAGGCTCGGCAGGCACGAGCTGAACAAAGAAGGCTGGAAAATCCGCGACGCCCCGAAAAGCCTCGTGACAACCGCCTGACGCTGGCGTTTCCTCAAACGTCTCACAGGAGGACAGAGCCCTGCCGGGAAGCAACCCGAGCGTCTGAGAGATGCTGTCGACAGGTTCTCTGAACCGAACAGTGCCAGGCTCCGGCCCAATGGCCTTGATTTTCTGGCAAAAGGCAGTACCGGGATGGTGAAACGATGTGAAGCCAGGCAAATTGGAATGTTCTCAGTGCTGCCTGCCAGTTGACATGCCGCGGCTTGATCGAGTCACAAAAACGCAGAGTGGCGTGCGGTCGATGTCAATCGGCCGGTCAGGCTTTGGTGCGTTCCTGATGCGGTTCTGGTCGCGTTGGCACGCACCGTTACCGGTGGATTGACATCCACTGCACACATTGTCACGGTGGAGCGGATCCAAAGAACGAAATCAGGTGTCCTTAACACTCTTTCACCATCCCAGCCTCGCCCTGGGATGACGAAACGGTGTTAAGGACACTTGCGATCGTCTATCGGATTTCATGCAGACGCGCCGCCTGGCATCTTGCTG
>JBJTOP010000258.1:0-2843 GCA_046074645.1 Planctomycetaceae bacterium
GCCACCATTCTGCACCTGCTTGGGCTCGATCACACCCGTCTGACCTACCGCTATGCCGGACGCGATTTCAGACTCACAGACGTCTACGGAAATGTGGTGCAGGAAATCCTCGCCTGAACCCCGCCGGCCGGCAGACTCTGACTGGCCGGCAGGGGGGGGCCTGGGATGACGAAACGGTGTTAAGGACACTTGAGATCGTCTATCGGATTTCATGCAGACGCGCCGCCTGGCATCCTGCTGCAGCAACTCTTACCTCACGCAAAGGCGCCAAGGCGCAAAGCTGGAAATGTTGGAAATTTGAACCTACTGTCCTTCCTTTGCGTCTTTGCGCCTTTGCGAGAGACCAACAGTCCCTGCACAAGGGATCGCGGTGAGAGCTGTCAACTGGCAAGCAGAACTGAAAACATCCCAATTCGCCCGAATTTACACCGTTTCGTCATCGCAGGGCAAGGGCCTTGCCGTGTTCCCGGACTGCATTTTTCCACAGGTCCTCGTCCCGTCCTCTTTGCCCTCTCCATGCGTGATTCCAAACAGAATTCCGGGGACACGTTCGAGGAGTTGACTGCTAACGCTCTTGAAACAGGGGTGAGCTGACAAGGTTGCGGATGATTTCAGCCAACCGGTAATCGTCACGTTTGCTGACTTCGGCGATGGCCTTGATATGTGGGGCATCGTCGATCGTCATAGCGCGACGCAGGGCGTAGGTGGCCAGTTGCTCGATGAACGAATCTGCAAAACGATCAGAATCCTGGTCGAGCAGCTGCCGGAATTGATCGGGCCCGTCGTAGGTGCGACCATCAGGGAAGGAGCCGCTGGCCTGCACAGGCGGGTCGTCTCCGAGGCCTCCCGGGACTTTTTCAGTTGTTCGCCAGCGTCCGATTGCATCATAATTCTCGAAGGCGAAACCGAGCGGGTCGATCTTTCGATGACAGGAGGCACAGATCGCGTGGGTTGTGTGGGCCTGCAGCTGATCGCGAATGGTCGCTTTTGGCTTATCGACGGGGGTGGGCTGCAGTGGTTCAACGTTTGGCGGCGGTGGTGGCGGGGTTCGACCGAAGATCGCTTCCGATATCCAGACGCCCCGATGCACCGGGCGATGTCGAGTTCCATCCGACGTCAGCGAGAGCACCGCAGCATGGGTCAGCAGGCCACCGCGATGATCCTGGCTGGTGAGCGACACGCGGCGAAAGCCCGTTTCCGCAGGAAACTTTATCGCGTAGTGCATTGCCAGCCGCGCATTCAGCATGGTCCAGTCGGAAGTGAGGAACTCGCGGATCGACGCATTGCGTGCGAACACATCACTGAAAAAGAGTGTTGATTCCAGCACCATGCTGCGTTCCAGCCATTTGTCATAGTCCGGATACAGTTCAGGGTCGGGCGGAAACTGACCGACACGATGAAGCTGCAGCCATTGCCGGGGAAAAGAATCGCGAAAGCGTGCGGACTTTTCGTCCGTCAGCATCCGATTCACCTGGCGTTGCAGCACATCCGGTTTGTGCAGTTCTCCGCGACCGGCCAGCAGGACGAGTTCTTCATCGGGCAGTGAGCTCCAGAGGAAATACGACAACCGCGACGCCAGTTCCCAGTCATTGATCTGTTCTCTGCGGACATCGGCGGAGCCTTCCACGAGGTAATAAAAGTTGCGTGAAGTAAGCACTCCGACCATCGCGGCCAGATACGCGGCTCGCGGATTTTCGCCTGACTGACGTTCAGAATCGAATACGGCCAGACAGCGATCGATCTCGGCCGTCGTGGGCGGGCGTCGCCACGCGCGAGCGATAAACCGCGACAGACATTCGCTCACCTCCCTGCGCTGCTGTTCCTGCTGCTGAGCATTCTCGGGGGGACTGCTGCTGATACCTGCCGGAAAAAAGCCGTCGCGTTTTTTGAGATCCGCTTCAGTCACGATCGGTCCCTCGCACTCGTACCAGTCGATCAGCATGAGTGGAAAGATGGGGCGGCCGTCTTCGAGGAACAGTTTGTAGCCGATCGGGCTGGGGCGATAGTCTCTGACGCGGGTGAGCAGTTTCGGCGTCGCTGAAGGAGTCGGTCCATCGTCGAGTTTTCCGGGGGCTTCATTGATCAGCTGAAAGCTGCCCTGCGGGAGGAACGTTTCGAACTTGATAATGGTCGGCGCATCTTCCGCGGCGAGCACGTCCTGACCGACTTCGGCGCGTTTGAGGCTGCTGTTCCAGAGGCTCAGACGCGGCAGTCGGCCCTGAAATGACGCCAGTCCGCTCAGCTGCACGCGGATCCGATACAGGCCAGGGACCGGTGTCTGAATCTGACCATGCAGCAAACCTGGATAAATCAGCCAGCGCTGAGGGGAGGGAGCTGTCTGACGAGTCGTCTTTGAAGCGGGGGGCTGCTGCGGAAATGCCTGCTGGACGATCGTGTCGGCAGCGTTCAGATAACGCTCGACGTGCGATGGCGAAAGTGTGAGCAGCGCGCCGATGCGGTCGAAACCGTGCCAGCGGGGATCGTCATTGAGAGCCCCCGGCATTGTGGCATCGAAATGGACACCCAGCAGGTCATACACCGTCCTGGAGTATTCATCGCGACTGAGTCGATTGAGAGTTACAGGTCCACGACGGGCCATTCGCGCGGCTTCCCCTTCGTTCAACCGCTGCGAAATCCACTCCGACACTTTGCCGATTTCTTCAGCCTTTGGCTGGGGTTTGGTACGTGGCGGCATTTCACCCGCGCTGATCCGAAAGAGCACCTCAGCCCATCGCTCAGCGGTCTGTTGTGTGCCGAAGTCGCGTGCCAGCGTGTCCAGCCGAAACCCGCCCTGCGGCTGATTGTCAGAATGACATCGCAGACAATAGGTGCTGAAGAATGGC
>JBJTOP010000259.1:0-4388 GCA_046074645.1 Planctomycetaceae bacterium
CTGACGGGCATCTATCTGATCGCGGCCGGTGTGTTGTTTCTGATGGATTTTGAGCAGCGATGTTGTGCGCCTGAGGCTCGACGTTCGTTCGTGTTTTCTGGCTGGATCAGTTTTTGCGTACTGGTTTACTGTCTGGCAGCAAGTCGGTTGTGGTCTCCCCGTGATCCGCTGATGTCGGCCGTACATTTGACTTTACCGGCACTTGGACTGGGTTTTTTCGTACTCCACGGGGAATGGCGGCGAGGACTTGGATCACTGCGCGAGCGAGGTTGGCGCTGGCTGCGTCTGCAGTCAGCGTTTGTCTGCGGCGTGATGCTGCCTGTGGGAAGCTGGCTCGTGTGGTACTGGAGCGAGGGAGCGTTATCAGCTCTGTATGAGGGTTTGGTGGTACTTCCGCAGCGACGGCTGGAATATGCCGGTGCGTCCTTTCCGGGGCCTTCCAGCTTCCTGATTTCCGGCGTTCTGGGGGCATTTTTTTTTCGTGGCCTGTCGATGGGGTGGGGGTCGAGGTCTCAGAGGCCGTCTGATCAGAGACATCAACTGCTGGCAATAGTTCTGCCCTGTCTGTTTCTGGTTGCGGGCTGTCTGTCTGATCGTGGCCGACTGATTTGTTTCCATGCGGTCCGCAATCTTGAGCCGTTTGTGGCAGCTGGGTTGCTGGTAATGCTTGCAAGAGCTGGTTCGTCGGTAGTGGGGAGTCGCCTCTTCGCAGCCGTGGCAACACTGGTCATGGGAGCCATGGTTCAGTTTCCGTTTGCACTCGACAGTTACTTCCTGTACGTGGTGCCGCTGGTATTCCTCGGTGCCAGTCTGCTGGTGTGCAATGCTGCGGCAGCTTCTCAGGCTGGGCGTTACGCGTTGGGTCCGGGGCGAATGCTGGTGACGGCATTATGTCTGTTTGCATTTCTGGAACTGAAGTCGATTGTGCCGTTGGGAACGGTGACAGGGGTGCCGAAGAGCGTGGGGAGCATGAGGCTGGAGCTGGACCGCTGCGGGCTCACAGTGGAACGTTCTTTGGGGGACGTGTACCGTCGTCTGGTGGAGGAGATTCAGGGCTTGACCGGCCGAGGCGAGGCGATCCTTGCCGGTCCGGATTGTCCGGAAGTGTACTTTCTTTCGAATCGCCGAAATCCAACGCGATTGTTCTACGACTTTTTCAGGCCTGAGCTGTTGGGGACTGCCTCGGAGCTTGAATTGCTGGCTGAACGGGAGGGGATTCGGCTGGTGATCGTAAAGCAGCCATTTCTGCTCGAATTCAGCGGGGATTCACGCGCACTGGAGGCGTGGGCGCGCGAGCGTTTCGGAGAGCCGCGGGCGTTTCGATTTGCCGGGCAACCGGATTCTGCGGGTCCTGTGTTATTCAATGTTTATGCAGACCGCAGCGATCTGAAAGCGGGTGAACTGGCTCGACGAGAGTAATAAAACCGGGCTTGAAAACCGGAAACATGGCAGATTACCTCAAGTTCTTTTCCGGGGGAGAATGGCGATGCCGGTGCTGCACATAGTTTACGGAATGCTTGCTCGGCCTGCGGTCTACCGAATGTGGCAGGCGCCGTTTGTGGATGCAAAGTTTGAACCCATTCTGCGGCACAACGATTTGAGTCGTGTGCAGCGGGTACTGGATGCTGGTTGTGGTCCGGGAACGAACGCACATCTCTTTCACGGAATGGACTACCTTGGGCTTGATCTGAATCCGGACTACGTGGAATCCGCGCGGCAGCGGCATCCGCTTAAATTTGAAGTTGCGGACCTCTGCAGTTGGGAACCTGCTGATGGCCAGTTGTTTGACTTCATACTTGTGAACAGCCTGCTGCACCACATTGACACGGGCAGCGTCCATAGGCTTCTGGGGCAGCTGGCGCGATTGCTGACACCAGATGGCCACGTGCAGATTGTAGATCTGGTGTTGCCGGAGCGGCTGTCGATACCACGCGGACTGGCACTGGCCGATCGGGGCGACTATCCACGTCCGCTGCAGGAATGGAGCAGCATTTTCGAGCAGCATTTTCGGCCCGTTGTGTTCGAACCGTTCTCGCTGCGGCTTGCTGGTGTTTCGCTGTGGTCACTGGTCTATTTCAAGGGGGCCGCACGATGATGCCCGCGGAAGACTTTGATTCCCCGATCGCAGAACTGCGGAGCACTTCTCAGCCCACACAGTCTTTGAAACTGCGGCCCATCAGCCTTACCGTTGCGGTGCCCCTGTATAACGAAGAGTCAAACCTGCCGGAGTTGTATCGGCGGTTGAAAGCGGTGCTCAACCGGATTCCGGGACAGCATCAGCTCCTGTTTGTCAACGATGGAAGCAGCGACGGTACCGGAGATATTCTGTCAGCAATGGTGCTCTGTGATCCGCAGGTCAGGGCCGTGCATTTTGCGAGGAACTTTGGACATCAGGCGGCCTTGTCAGCGGCACTTGACCATGCTGAGGGCGATGCCGTGGTGCTGATGGATGGCGATCTGCAGGATACCCCCGAGTCGATTCCGAAGTTTGTGGCTGAGCATCAGCGGGGCTTTGATGTGGTCTACGCCATCCGCACCAAACGCAAGGAAGGCTGGCTGCTGCGATCGGCCTATGCCAGCTTCTACTGGCTGATTTCCAGAATCTCGGATGTTGATCTTCCACAGGGGGCCGGTGATTTTGGTTTGATGTCGGCTCGAGTTCTGCGGATCGTTCGGGCCTGTCCGGAACGCCACCGCTACCTGCGGGGACTTCGACGATGGGCCGGTTTTCGTCAAACTGGCATCGAAGTTGAACGAGACGCGCGATATCGCGGTGAAAGCAAGTACAACTGGCTGAAGCTCTTTCGACTCGCTGCTGATGGAATCTTTTCCTTCAGCGCAGTGCCGCTGCGAGCTGCTTCGTGGATGGGAATGCTCACGATTTTCGGAGCAGCCATGTTTACGATGTACGCCACCGTCGCACATCTGTTCTTCAGCCGCTCACCACAGGGCTTCACGGCCCTGATTACCGCGATCACGTTTCTTGCGGGTGTTCAGTTGATTTTCCTTGGGGTCATTGGCGAGTACATCGGTCGGATCTATGAGCAGGTCAAGCAGCGACCACTGTACCTCGTGGATCGCATCGAATGTTCCGAAGACACATTACAGCTTTCGCCTTCGAATGGCAGGCAGACAAATGCAGAGCGACTACGCACAGCTGTACCGGGATCTGTATCAGCAGCACTGGTGGTGGCGGGCACGGGAGCGAGCCATTCTGGCTGAGATTCAACGCCTGGGATTTCGCGCAAATGGTGAAGCGAATATTCTGGATGTCGGCTGTGGAGACGGTTTGCTTTTTTCCAGGCTCGCTGGATTCGGCCAGGTGTTTGGCGTCGAAGCCGACGAAACAACGCTCGCACCAGACAGTCTGTGGCGCCGCCAGATTTACTGTCAACCGTTCGACAGAGCGTTTCAGCCTGAGCAGACATTCGACCTGATCCTCATGCTCGATGTGCTGGAACATCTTCCTGATCCCGCAGCAGCACTCGAACACGCCCGCAGTCTGCTCAATCCCAACGGACGAATGCTCATCACCGTCCCTGCTCTGAACGCGCTCTGGACAACCCATGACGATGTCAATCATCACTATATTCGTTTCGACCGCGGATCATTCCGGGCACTTGCCCGAACTGCCGGAGTGGAACTGCTTGCGTTGAAGTACTTCTTCCACTGGACGTGCCCTGTCAAGCTCCTCATTCGCCTCCGGGAAGCTCTCTGGAAAACTGAACCTGCCCCCCCGCGGGTACCGCAAAACCTCATCAACCATCTCTGTCTCGCCCTGTCCTGTGCCGAGCAGCGCCTCGCAGGCCCCCTGAAACTGCCATTCGGATCGAGCCTGCTCGCAGTCGCCGCAGGGTAGCAAACCGCGTTCAAGCGGAGCTGACCAGCGGCTCAGCGGTTGGGCGGAAGCCCCCGGCTGCGTTTCGCACCGAAGGTGCCCGCGCTGGCGAGTGCGATGGTGCAACGGTGGCAGAGTCCGTTCGCCCGCAGGCTGCCGCCATGCGGCTGAGCGGATGGGCGGAAGCCCCCGGCGGTGTTTCGCACCGAAGGTGCCCGCGCTGGCGAGCGCGTTGGCGGGACGTCGGCAGGGGCCGTTTGCCCGCAGGCTGCCGCCATGCGGCTGAGCGGATGGGCGGAAGCCCCCGGCTGTGTTTTGCACCGAAGGTGCCCGCGCTGGCGAGCGCGTTGGCGGGACGTCGGCAGGGGGCGTTTGCCCGCAGGCTGCCGCCATGCGGCTGAGCGGATGGGCGGAAGCCCCCGGCGTTGTTTCGCACCGAAGGTGCGCGCGCTGGTGAGCGCGCTGGTGCGATGGTGGCAGAGTCCGTTTGCCCGCAGGCTGCCGCCATGTGGCTGAGCGGATGGGCGGAAGCCCCCGGCGATGTTTCGCA
>JBJTOP010000260.1:0-1416 GCA_046074645.1 Planctomycetaceae bacterium
GTTTCTCCCAGCCCCATCACATTGACGGCCTTTTGGGCGTCTTCGGCACTGATGGCACCGTCTGCTTTTGCAGGCGTCGCGGCGGAAGCCGCGGTGTCTGCACTCGACGGCGTCTGCTGGCTGCTGGCTGCTGTCGCCGCGTTCGAAGTGGAGCTTTCTTTTTCATCTGCCATCATGAAGGGAACGATCGTCATGACTGCAATCAGGATCCCCAGGAAGACCGTTGATTCCAGCAACGCTCGGATCAGCGCGCTGCCGGAGACAATTCCCATCACTTCGCTGGGCTTTCGACCATGGAGCTGCCTGATAAACTCGCGCAGCTCGCCCAGTGACATGCCACCATGTTTTTTCAGATGATGCAGGTCGCGGGCGATTCCCGACCGTTCTCGCTGTTCACTGAGAGCAGATTTGATTTGCTGTGTCATTTGGATGATTTCTTATTCTCTTCAAGGATGTGAACCAGATCTCCGCCAGCCTCACTTACGGCTTCCAGAATCGGCTCGAACCGCTGAGCCAGAACTTCCTGATGAACCTTCAGCCACACCGTTCGCCTGCCCGCCGGAGCACTGCCGAGCAAGTCCTCAATTCGGTCTGACAACTGCGAGATCCCGATTTCCTGACCGTTGAGATAAAGTTTGTTATCTGAATCCACCAGCACGCTGACGGAAGCATTCCCCGCACTGTCCAGCTTCTCTGCACTGGCCGGATCCCATTGCAGATGACTGTCGTCCTGTGCTCGCGCGAGTATCACGAAAAAGATCAGCAGATTAAACGCAATGTCCCCCATCGCGGTATTCGGAATGTCTACTCGTGTTGGACGACGGGAGATTTTCATGACATCAATTGCAAAACGGTGAAACTGGCTGTTGGTCCTGAATCAGTCGTCTGCCGTACAGTCTCAGACGCCGCCACTTTTCCGGTTTTGCCAACGCCTGTTGCCTACGGTAAACGAACTCTGTGCCTGATTCTTCTCGCTCATTTATCCGGCAGCTGCACCTGCCGTTCTTCTTCAAGCTGCAAAGTGATCACGCCACCGGCGTCTTCGATCCGCGTTGTGACATCGATCCAGTGACGATATGGGGTATCCTTTTGACTTTTCACGACAACGATCCGGTCCTCCGGACGCGTCCTGCTGCTGAATTGTGATCGAAGCTGAGTTGCAAGTTCCGGAATGGGCACAGCGGCTCCGTTGATCAGGACCGACGTTCGAGTCAGCTGGACTTCAATGTTTTGTGTATCGTTTTCTTTCTTTTCGTTCTGAGTTTCGCTGCGGGGAATTGTCTGCTTATGTCCGCGATCGGGCTGGATCGATGCGCAGACAAGAAAAAACACGATCAGATTGAACGCGATATCTCCCGTGGCCACTGCTGGCGGTTCTACCAGCAATTTATTTGTTCGCTTGAGCTTGAAGAGCAT
>JBJTOP010000261.1:0-5285 GCA_046074645.1 Planctomycetaceae bacterium
CGCAACGGCTGGCCTGCGGTTGCCTGAAAGGGGATAGCCGGCCGGCCAGTCGTTGAGTTGGCGGGCATCGGAAGCAGCGGATGTGAGACCGGTCGGGGAACGCAGTGTTTCGCGGGTTTCGTATCGCAGGACCAAATGCAGGAGAATTGAGATGAAGAAGGCGTGTGTGATCATGACTGCCGTGGCTGTAGGTTTGTCATCGCCGGGGAATTTCGTCTTTGCGGGTGACAAGGCGAAAGGATCCTGTCCCGTGGAGCCATCCCGGGCGACTCCGACAGCGACGAGTGTTTTGGAGGCGTCTCTGGATCCCGTCGAGCACGCGACACGGCTCCTGGAAGAACTGGCAAAGGAGCGTCGGGCGAATATGGCGGCAAGCGACCGTCTTTCCAAAGACGGTTCCGGCGTTGAACAGAAGTTGCAGGAGTTATACGCGGAGCAGGGGCGGATCAGCCGGGACCTGCAGATTCTGCACTGTCACATCGGCCGTGGTTGTTATCCGTTTTGTCTGAATGGCGTTCAGATCTGCAATCGGGAGACTGCGGTGCGTCGGACCAGCACTCTGATGGCTCGGTCGCTGGCACTTCAGGCTGCGAGCAATCTTCTGGAAAGGAATCTGCAGGACGGGCAGAACGAGACCGACCAGATCATCGCCTGCATCGACTCGCTGGAAGCCAGTATTGTGCTGGTGCCTTATCTGACCAGCCGCATCATGGTGCAGCATCTGCCAACGGACTCTGTATCGATGATGGAAACGCTCACCGCGATGCTCCCGAAGGAGTCGGACGCGATCGCGGCCCACAAAGTACGGGTGGCCGCCTTTCTGGCTGGCCCGCTGCCGGGTGAATCGCAGACGGCAGAGACACCGGCACCAGCGGACGCTGTCCCGCAGTAAGCACCTCCAGGAGATCGACCACCTCAAGGCTGCGGGCCAAAGCCCGCAGCCTTTTTTCATAGTCGCGTTTCGCTCCGCGAAACGAACACCCGTCCCCCAGCCTGGGATGACGAAACGGTGGTAAGGACACTTGAAATCGTCTCTCGGATTTCATGCAGACGCGCCGGCGGGCATCCTGCTGTACCGACTCTTAACTCACGCAAAGGCGATAATGCGCAATGCTGGAAATGTTGGAAATCAGAACCTTCTGTCCTGCCTTTGCGTTTTTGCGCCTTTGCGAGAGACGAACAGTCCTTGCAACGATGGATCGCGGCGAGAGCTGTCAACGGGCAGGCAGAACTGAAAACATCGCAATTTGCCCGGCTTCACACCGTTTCACCATCCCACCCCCAACCGCCCAACTTCACCCTCGCCCCCCCAAAAAAAAAGAACATCCGCGCGATCTCCCTCGCTCCCGCTTCGCTCAAACAGCCAGTGGCATCTCGTTCAGGCCTCTGTGGATCCCTCTCCCAGAGAATGTTGGCCCCTGGCTTCTCCTCTTTCTTCTCAGCGAAAAGGGACTCTGCAATGGTGACGCACCACTCGTTCACTCCGGCTTCGTTCGACAATCGCCTCGAACGCGGAATCATCACCACGGAAGACGGCGAAGTGCTGGCCGTCGAATACCGCTTTCGGAGCGACCTTCAGCCGCTGCACAGTCCCCGAGTGCGACCGTCGCTCGTCTGGATCCTGGCGGTCGGCTTTGCCCTGTTCCTTGCTCTGCACTGATGACCGCCATGATCAGCGTGGCCCCACGAGCGGTCAACTCGTGGGGTGTTTGTGTTTTCGTGAATCATTCCGCTAGACTGCCGGACATCCCTGATTCGGCCCCATGTCACCTCTCGCAGAATCGCCATGACACAGGCTTCCCCGGCTCGCCAGATCTTCATCCACGATCAGCCGCTCTGGAAGCTCCAGCTGACCGGCGGAAGAACGCTCGACTGGCTCAAGCCGGAACGATTTCGGCTGGCGGGATTGCCTGATGATGAACTGCGGCTGGCCGATGTGGACCACAATCCGTGGGAACCGGTCACCCATGCCAGCATGCTGAACGACCTCAAAAGTGGCCACGTGCAGCGTCTGTGCGTCACCACCAATGCCGGAATTGGCAAGAGTACGTTTCTGAAGTGGCTGCAGCGGCAGCTGTCGCAAAAGGACTCGAAGCTGGTTCCCTTCCGTCTGGAACTGCGGGAACTGCCAAGCGACGTCGACCATTTCCTCAGCCAGTCTTTTGAGCGCAAACTCAGGTCCCGCAGAAAAACGGGTGCACACAGTCAGCACTCTCAAAACCCCCGTGAACTCCTCGATCGACTTCTGCGGCAGAAACGCCTCTGCCTGCTTGTGGACAGCCTCGATCAGACTTCCCGCAACCTGGATGCTCAGATCAAGGCACTCGCAGAGTTCCTTAACAGTGAATTCACGGATTGTCCCGTTGTGGTCGCCGGACGGCCACACGCGATCACGCATTTCTGGGATGACCTGTTCGCCGCTAAGCGAAGCAAAGACCCATTGTGGCAGATCCTGCAGCCAGGCATGTTTACGGACGATCAGGTGCAGCGCTACCTCGGTCCGAAACGACACGGACAACTGCAGAGCCTTGGTGTGAATGTCCGGCAAAATCCGCGAGCCATTTCGGTGATCGCCCGGCTGAGCGAAACGCGTCTCTCGCAACTTCGCACCGAAGCCGACGTGTACTGGGAAATGCTGGATGAACAGCTGGAGCTGGCACTTCGCGTCCATGCTGTGGAGGGTCTGGAGCGGCCGCATGTCGAGTTTCTGTTTTGCCTGATTGCGTTCCGACTGCTGCAGGACGGCAATCGGGCTGAAGTGGCTGCAACGGACTACGGCGAATTTATCCAGCAGCTGTGCAGGGATCGGCAGGCTGATATCTGTCGGGCTCTGGGAATCAGGGAGATGGATGAGAACAAGTTTTTCGATACGATGCATAAACTGCTGGCCATCAACGACATTCTTGAACATGGTGGCTTTGAACGCTACGGACGTCCCCAGAAAACAGAAGCCAGAATCGCTTTTCAAAACCCCAGTCAGTTCGAATTCCTCGCCGCCATGTGGCTGACGAAATGGGCCAGCGACGACGATCGAAAGTGGCTGCGGAAGCATCTGCCAGGTAACTATGACGGGCATGTGGAAGCCATCAACAACGTCTGGCGACACCTGACCGAAATGCCGGAAGCAGTACGCAACCGCTTTGAATGCTGCTGGCTGCGATCGATCGAACTGCTCTTTCAGCCCGTCCCCGAAGCCAGACACGCTCGACCCACTGAATACATGTACCGTTGCTGGCGGACGCTGCTGGCCTGTGCCGCTCCCGACTGGGCCGAAGTGAGCGTGCTGATTCCGCAATTGAAAACCGTGAATCAGACGGACGGTAGATTCACCGAAATTCGCGACACAGCCCGGCGGATTTTGGTTGACTTTCGCAGCAAAACAGCGTCGGCGCAAAGGACTGCGGAACGTACGGCCTGGGTCTGGTGTCCGCCACAGGCCGCCAATGCGGCCACTGATGCGTCACAGCGGACATTCTGGATGGGCACGCCGGAAGAGAAACGGGGACATAAAGATTTTAGTGAATGGCTGCCAGAGCCTTTTCAGAGGGTGACGATTCCCCTTGACTTTGAAATGCAGGCAGCCCCGGTGACGAATCTGGAGTTTGAACAGTTTGATGCGTGGCATAAGACGCAGCGGAACCGTTACAGTTCAGATGACGGACAAACGGTGATCTATGTCAGTCTCTTTGATAGTTTTCTCTATGCCTGCTGGATGGGACCGGAGTATCGCCTGCCCACTGAAAAGGAATGGGAATTCGCCTGCCGTGCGGGCAGCCCGCCAGGCCAGCTGCGGTGGTGGGACGATGACGACAAACGATCAAAACGCTGGGCCTGGGACAATTCCAAAAACAAAGTTCCCAGGTCGACTGCGAAACACGCAAACGCCTGGGGGGTGCAGGATCAGATCGGGCTGGTTTGGGAATGGACGAGCACCAGAGAGGAAAAAACAGAAGAGGATATTTGGAACGATGAAGTTCGGGAACGCGTGACGCCGGACGTCTGCGTCAATGAGGGCGAGTCACCGGTGGCCAATCCGCAGACCGCCTTCGTTTTGCGGGGCGGCTCCTGTTACAACTATGATGCGGCCAATCTGCGTTGTGGCAGGCGGTACGACAACCCTCCGACCTATTCCGACTACAGCTCAGGTTGTCGTTTGAGTCGCGTGGCCAGGGCTCGAAAACCTTGAGCCCTCCACCCTTGCGACTCCCTGCGATTCCTGCGACTCCCTGTGATTCCTGCGACCAGCACTTAGCGATCGGCGCAGCCGAGCGCAAAAAATCTTCGGGGAATTGCAATTCGTCCCTTCGTTTGTCAGACTTCCGGTTGGACAGCTGACCGAAAACCGCCTTCGTTTTGCGGGGCGGCTCCTGGAACAACAATGATGCAACCAATCTGCGTTGTGGCAGGCGGAACAACAACCAACCGACCAATACCAACAACAACACAGGTTGTCGTTTGAGTCGCGTGGCCAGTGCTCTTACGATTGCCAAAGATGGAATCTGCCGGGTGTGAGTTTGGTGGTTTACGGACCGCTGAAGCGAAGGACGGCGTAAGCTTTCCGGCCCGAAGAGCCCAGGTCGGCATCCGGTGTTGGCGGCATTTTGCTGCCAGCCAAAAGACAATGAACCGGCCGAGCAAGTAGCGCAGCCGAAAGCCCGGCCGGTTCAGTTTTCTGAAGGCAGCAGCGATGGCGGTCAAGCGATCCTCAAAAGAACTGACCGTCATCTCTCAGACGCATGACCTGCTGGTGTGGACACTTCGTCACACGGCGCGTTTTCCGCGGTCGCATCGGTTTGGCCTTGGAGAGCGAATCGAGGTGAAACTGCACAGCGTGATGGAGTTGCTGCTGGCTGCCAAGTACGCGTCGATAGTTTCGGGCAAGGCGGGCTTGCTGACGGATGCCGCTCTCAGATGCGAGGAATACCGGTTCCTGCTGCGAACGGCTCACGACCTCGGACTGCTGCCGCACGACAGCTACGGGTTTGCTGCCACGCAGCTGGACGAGATTTCCCGGCAGATTCTTGCCTGGAAAAGGAGTGCGTGTGAAGCGAATCGGTAATCTGTGGACGGAGTTTCGTTCGTGGCCGAATCTGATTCTGGCCGCCCGCAGGGCCCGAAAACGAAAACGGCATCGTCTGAATGTGCAGCGATTTGAGTTTGACAGGGAGTTTTGTCTGGCCAGTTTGCAGCGACGGCTGGACGCGGGTCAGTGGACTCCGGGACGCTACACCACGTTTGAAATTCGGGACCCGAAGCCACGGCTGGTCTCATCGGCCAGCTACACG
>JBJTOP010000262.1:0-4206 GCA_046074645.1 Planctomycetaceae bacterium
CAACAGTGCTGGGACACGAAATCGTTGGACGAATAGCTGATTTTGGTGCCGAGGCAGTGCGGACTGACCTGAGCGGACAGCTGCTGTCTGTGGGTGACAGGATTGTCTGGGCCGTTGTGGCGGCCTGCGGACGCTGCACCAACTGTCAGCGGGATCTTCCGCAGAAGTGTGAGCGGGCCGTAAAGTATGGGCATGAGGCGTTTCGTCCGGGCTATGAATTGCTGGGTGGACTTGCCGAGCACTGTCTGCTGACAGCAGGTACCGCGATCGTCAAAGCTCCTGCCAGTGTTTCGTTGAACACGATCAGCCCGGCCAGTTGTGCGACCTCCACGATCGCGGCGGCGATGGAAGCGGCAGGGGATGTGAGCGGCCTGGTGGTGTGTGTCACGGGCGGTGGACTATTGGGACTGACGGCTGCAGCCATGTCACGTCTGCAGGGGGCGTCTGCTGTGGTGCTGTGTGACATCAACTCTGAGCGTCGCAGTCGTGTGGGGACTTTTGGAGCGACGCATGCAGCATCCCCGGAGGAGCTCCCGGAACTGCTGAAACAGCTCAGCGGTGGCCGCGGAGCGGACGTGGCCATCGAGGTTTCCGGATCGCCTTCAGCCTTCCAGACGCTCTGGCCTTTACTGCGGATCGGCGCTCGGTTGATACTGGTTGGAGCAGTTTTTCCAGCGGCCCCGGTGGCATTTTCCATGGATACGCTTGTTCGGCGAAACCTGACAGTCAGTGGCATCCATAACTATGGTCCCCGGCACCTGCTGAAAGCGGTGCAGTTTCTGGAGGCCGCAGGCAGCCGATTCCCATTTGATTCACTGGTATCCGGCTGGTTCGCCCTGGGAGACACTCCTGCCGCACTGGCCGCGGCCATGAACCCCTCGTGCATTCGAGTGGGCGTGCGAGGGAAGGGTGGCGAGGAGTTATCGCTGGGCTGAAGCAGGTCTTCAGTGGCTGCTTTCGGTCGCTTTTCTGACAGTCCAGCTGACAGCGGCCATGGCAAATGCGGCGGTCATGAAGGCTGCTGTGCCGTAAATCCGGCGTCGACGTTCGCACGCGTGAGGCGAATCTTCGTTGTGCGGACAAATGCACTGAAAACCCTGCTCCGCATCCCAGGCCGGCGGAATCGGCTCACGAATATCCTCTTCCGAATAAACCACGGGAATGCCGCTGTCCTCGGATTCACCAATCCCCCGGCGAGCAAGTTCCTTTCTGAGGACGCGGGCCAGCGGATCCACTTTGGTGCGGCTGAGATCGGTGATTCGCACCTGCGTTGGATCCAGTCGTGCTCCGGCACCGGTGATGCTGATCACAGGAATCCCGCGACGGACGCAGGTTTCCAGCAGCAGCACTTTGGATGTGACATTGTCAATGGCATCCACAACGATGTCGGGCACTGGGTTAAGCAGCGATTCGGAAGTGTGTTCGTCGTAGAAGGCCTGGATTGGAGTAACGGTGGATTCGGGATGAATCGCCTGCACCCGCGCTGCCAGCAAGGCCGCTTTCGACTGCCCAACCGTGTTTGGAAAGGCCTGTAACTGACGGTTGACGTTTGTCAGACAGACATCGTCGAAGTCAATCAGCGTGAGCTGGCCAATTGCCGACCGCGCCAAGGCCTCAGCCGCATAGCTGCCGACTCCGCCCAGACCGAATACCGCCACATGGGTATTGAGCAGCCTCAGTACTCCGGTGTCGCCAAACAGACGAACAAGACGATCCCAGCGACGGTGAATTTTCTCGATTGGGGCGAGCTTCGACTGGCTGGCCGAGCGGTCCGCAATGGGACGTTCCCACGCACGCACGCGCGTCTGTCGTGGCAATCCCGCGGCGATCTCAGGAATCGCAGTTCCGCCGCCCGTGTCACAGGCCGAGCAATCGCTGGACTGTGCAGTGCTGCAGGGCGTGTCTGTGGGAAGGGATTCTTGAGTTTTGGCCATGCGGCACCGGCGCGGGGAGAAAAAACGGAGTGTTGACTGCGTTGGACCGTTATCAGGCACTGCCTCGGTAAAGTCAAATTTGGGCGACCGGATTTTTGGGAGTTCCCTGGCATTGATTGCTGTGCGATCTGCCTCGATTGTTCACCGCAAAGCCCGAAGCGAATCCTCAAGATGCGTGCGGTAAAGCTCTTTGCAGGGTTCAATCAGTCGTGAGCGATCGATCAGAGAATGAACGGCATCTTTGCATCCGGAAATGCTGTCTGAAAATTTTCGAAATCGAGCTGATTGTAATCCAGGACGCTGAGCAAGCAGTTCGAAATCACCCATCGTGTGAAATCCGTTCAGTCGAAAACTTTCTGTTTCGAAGTCATCGGCAAACAAATCGAGTGCCATCCGGGATTCATTAGGCACATGAATCCTGGTATTCAGCAAATCATAGGTGGGTGAAAAGGAATACGAGCCCTTCATACCGTTTCGAGTCAGAGTGAAGTTTTTTAAATGGGCGTCGCCATTGTGTACCAGATAGTTAAAAAAGACCAGTCGCAGAAAACGCTCCAAATCCACCTTTCAGTTGGCAGCGTGCTTTCGGATAAGCCTGCCAATCCCCTCGTATGAGCCATCGTATTTCCAGATTTCTCCCTGCATCTCTTCTGTACGCTCGGACAGCTGCCCAAAATCTTCATGGAGCAGACGCGAACCATCCACGGCAATGTCGAAACGACGGACCAGATAGACTGGTTCTCCATCCAGAAACTCAACGATTGCATTTGCAGCTACCCGGATCCCGAATACCTGCCGCGCCAGCTGCATCGTCAGATGCTCGTTGTAAGGTACACTTTCCAGGTTCCGAAACGCACCGTGCGGAACTGGCTTCAGTATGTACTCTCCTCCGGATTGCACAAGTTCCAGATTATGATCTCTCAGGGCGAGTGGCAGCTTAGTCTGAACGCCTGAAATTGAGAGCCGTTTGGGTGTTGCTTCCATCAGCACCGCTTCATAGGCTGGTCGTGAAAAAGGAAGCACGTGTGAAACGTGCGCGTTGTCCAAAAGTTGCCTGCGGCACCGCAGACAAAATGACTTCCTGCAATTTTGAAAACACCCACGGCAGAAATTCACGGCAATTCCTGTATTGTCACTCCGCCAATCGTCTCCACAGAACATCTTTTCAGCAAACGCGTGAAGTGAACATGCTCAACAATCCGCAGCACCCGACACTGAACAGTCTTGAGCTCGCCCTCGGCCAGCAGGCCAAAGAAGAATGGAAACAAGACCTGCGAACGAAACGGCGCTGCCTGTCGTGGGAGTGTCAGGCTGATGGCTGGTAAGTCTGCATTCTCAAGGTATGTCGCAAGGTACTGGAATGTATAGCCGTTGGCATCCCGGCTGAGAATTCCGGCGGGGATCTGCAGGCAATATACTGTGGCCCGGCGCATGTACATCTGTCCCCATCCGCGTCACTCGCCGCCAGATCGCCGCGGGAGCTGATGTCAAAGTGCTGTCAAAGCCTGATTATGCAGGTTTAAGGCTGCCGCTTCAAGTGCGGCACCACCGCTTCCAGGTCGGGCAGATCCCAGTGCCGCAGAACGCCGTGGACCGTGTATTCCAGCTGACCCAACGGACTGGATGACCCTGTGACTTTAGTCCAGTCAGAAGTGGAGTTTTTCAGAGTCACGGACGCAAACAGTTCAGGCTGCAGAGCGGCCGCGTGCAGCGCAGCAAGGCCGGTCTGGCCTTCAGCCACCAGATGCACCCGACGCGGCTTTTCACGCGGCTTCTGATAGAAGGCCACGAAGTCGGCCGCGTTCAGCACGTCCTCGACTCGATACGCCAGCAGCGAATCTCCCAGCAGGTAGGCCAGTGAAAATGTTTTCCAGTCGGTGAGCAGGGCACTGGGTTTTGAATCCGTTCCCAAAAGTTCTCCCTGATTGCGCAAGTCCACAGACACAACCGCGAAACCTTCGTTCACCAGCTTTTCAATCGCGCCATCCGGCTGACCGGCACCGGTTTTGCCCGCATCATGCAAATAAAGATAAGCGTCGTCCGATGGAACCGGCGGATGCCATGTCAGTCCGGGAATCAGATGTCCCTGATCGGTTTTCAGGACAAGGCGATCAATGTGATAGTGTGGCCGATTGACTCGCCCACGATCTTCCATCACCGGCGACTGGCGGAGATTGGCTGGGCGTAGTTTCAATACATCGCGTATGGTCTGCTGCAGGTCTGCGGCACTGCGTGTGGCGAATTTTTCGCGACGCAGCTGCTGCAATTCAGC
>JBJTOP010000263.1:0-2200 GCA_046074645.1 Planctomycetaceae bacterium
GGATCTGGGTGACGAGATTGTTCGCGGTTCCATCCTTGCGTTGTCGTGGGCTGCGCGAGAAGTCCAGCAGCGTCGACAGGAGAATCAGTTGCTGGTTCGTCTGATGGACGGTCAGCATAGTTTGTGGTCGGATGCAGATGCATGTTTGAGCGACTACAGCGGTGACAATGTGATCGATATTCTTGATATCGTGCATGTCGCGGGGTACGTCGGGAAAGCTGCGAAGGCCCTGGTTCGGGGTGAAGCAGCCCAGGAGGAATTCATTCGAGAGCGCCAGCTGCGGATTCTGAGGGGCGACGTACACGGTGTTGTTCGCGGCCTGCGTCGCATGGCGACGGTTCAGAAGTTGTCCAAAGAGAAACGCGCCGACGTGGACGCAGCGTGCGGCTATTTCACGGCGCACGCAAAACGCATGAAGTATGACGAATATCTGGCAGCCGGCCTTCCGATTGCAACGGGTGTGATTGAAGGCGCCTGTCGCCATCTTGTCAAAGACCGCCTTGAGCGAACCGGCATGCGCTGGTCCGCCAGCGGCGCTCAAGCGATGCTTATTCTCAGATGTCTGAAAGCTTCCAACTTCTGGGACGAATTCCAACGGCAGTACCTCAACCCAACTCACCGCCAGGCGTGACCGCCTCAAGTGCGGTCACACTCCGCCCACTGAATACTCCATGCCGGACGTGGCACTGAACTGAGTATACCGGAGAGAATCGCCATGGTTTCTTCGGCCTTCAGTCCCGGGACAAGGTTGCGAAAGGCAATCCGCGGCTGGAGTGAACCCGAGTACAGCAGGTTGCTGCCGCCACTTCCGTTCACCACACCAGAGAATCGTACCGACACGTTTTCACCAAGTGCAAACTTGTCACTGCCGCCTCCCAGTACAACATCAAGCCGTCCCAGCTGCAGCTGATCCGCTACTGTACGACTTGCCGCAGCACCCGTTCGCATGGTCAGAGTCCCGACGACGTTGACGTTCTGCAATGCCTGAGACTCGACTTCAGACATCAGCAGACCGCGTCCGGCCCGAACATTGCCCAACGCAGCCACGTCGATTCCTCGGGAGCCGTTCACTGTGATGTCACGCCCCGCTTCGGCCGTGAGCAGCGTCAGCTGATCGTCGCCGATTCCAGGTTCCAGATGGATGTCCCGACCGGCTCGCAGACGCTGCGTATTCGGCTGAGCCGTGTTGTTCACGATTCCCCTGAAGCTGTCAGGAAACGCAAGCGCGTCCGCGGCGATCACATCATTGTCCATAAACAGCATCGTGTCTCCACCACTGCCCGTTCTGACGATGATGTCGCGATTAACCACGACACTGGCAGTGTTGTGCAGCGTCCACACAACTCGATCGTCTCCACTGCCCGCATCGATGCTCACGTCGTTGCCAATACGAACATCCGCGTCGTAACCGGCGATTTCCAGAAAGTCATCACCATCGCCCAGCTGCACGCTGAAGTCACGCGAAATTGACACGTCACTCTGAAACCGAACTCGTAGTGTGTCGTCGCCACCGCGAAGATTCACTGCCACGCTGCGGATGCGGGACGTCAGCGGCAGATTCAGAACATCAGCAGTCCGCGACTCCCCAGCCATCCGAAATTTTGTGCCCGTCCACCATCCACTGACCTGCAAGTTATCGCCGCTGATGTCCACGACGACAAAGTTAGCCGCAGCATCTCCACTGATCGTGACTTCGCCGGAACGCGAGACACCCACTGTTACAACCCCCGCCGAATAAGGCAGCGAAATCACCTGAGGCACGATCAATACCGGCGGCTGAGTTTCCGCAGTCATCGCCACCACAGGCTCGGCAAAAGCCGCCGCAGGCAGCTGACGATGCTCCAAACTCTGCACCTCCACAGCCCCCACCGCAACAGTGGACATTCGTGATCGACGAAGGCGATTGCCGCGATGCATAACTAACTCTCCGAATTCGAAACGAACAGGCGTCAGACACCTCCCACTGGCCAATGAAGGCTATTTCTAGTCGCAGAGCCCGGTCCGGATCCAGAGGAGTCCGGTCAATCAGCGACTGAATCTGGACACTTTACAGGATTCAAATGAAAGGGACTGGCAAGCCCTGCCGAAGTGAGGTCAAAGCGTGCCGGACGGGGGGCCTTTGCCCAATGGCCTTGAAGTTCTCTGCTTCCGGGCGAAAATCGCCCTCAATCCCCCCTCTCCCCTTCGAGGGGAGAGGGGA
>JBJTOP010000264.1:0-6858 GCA_046074645.1 Planctomycetaceae bacterium
GCTTCGACTGCCAGGGACTCTGGGTGGAAGTCGAAGTCGAAAAACAGCTGGGCCTGGGCACCAAAAACGCTGTCACCGAATTTGGCATCGACCGCTTCGTCAACGAATGCAAACGCCGTGTCCTGCGGTTCGCCGCCCGACAGACCGAACAGTCCATCCGCCTTGGATACTGGATGGACTGGGATGATCCCGCACAACTGCGAAACCTCGCCGAACACCTCGGGTCCTCAAACAACGTCTCCCTCCACACCCCGACCGGAACCACCGTCACCGCGCCTGCCCATCAGCTGGTCGAACAGCTCGGCCGACCGGAATGGGGCGGCAGCTACTTCACGTTCAGCACTGAAAACAATGAAACCATCTGGACATTCCTCAAAAAGTGCTTCAATCGCGGCAAGATCTATCAGGGCCACGACGTGATGCCGTGGTCCGGTCGCGGTGGCAGTGCCTATTCCCAGATGGAAATCGCAGAAGGACGCAAACTGACCACGCACAAAAGCGTCTTCATCCGGCTCCCTATCCAGCGTCCTGGCGCCAATCCCGAGGACCGCGAATACCTGCTCGTCTGGACCACCACCCCGTGGACGCTCACCAGCAACGTCGCCTGTGCCGTCAATCCGGATCTGGAATACGTCCGCGTCCAGTCCTCACGCGACAATGCCATCTACTACTTCGCAAAGGAAAACCTCAACTACCAGCGCCTCGCCACCGAATTTCGCGAAGGCTTCGGACGGCCGGAATGGAAATGGCCCGAATCCGTCCCCAAGCTCAAAACCATCGCCCAGATCCTGAAAGAGCAGGGCGGTTTCACGGAACTCGGCACCCTCACCGGTGCCGAAATGGTTGGCTGGACCTACTCCGGTCCCTTTGATGATCTGCCCGCCCAACAGCAGCCCGGCGGCGTTCCCGTCGACGACCGCCTGCTGGATCGCTGCGGTGCCACCAGCCACCGTGTGATCGACGGTGGCCGCGATTCCCGCGGCAATGCGAATGTCGTCGCCGGGGAAGGTACAGGCATCGTTCACATTGCCCCCGGTTGCGGTGACATTGACCACAAAATCGGCACGGCTCTGGGACTCCCCGTGATCGCACCCCTCAACGACGACGGCACCTACTCCAGCGAATTCGGCGAATTCTCCGGTCGCTCCGCCATCGCACCCGAAACTGCCGAACTCGTCTTCGAGAAACTCCGCCAGCGCGGACTTCTTGTCGCCGTTGAAGTCTATCCTCACATCTATCCTCACTGCTGGCGAACCGGAGACGAACTCGTCTTCAGACTCGTCGATGAATGGTTCATCAACATGGACTGGCGCGAAGAAATTCGCGATGTCACCCGCCAGATCCGCTGGCTCCCCGACAGCATCAACGGCCAGGAACGCGAACTCGAATGGCTCGCCAGCATGGGCGACTGGATGATCAGCAAGAAACGCTTCTGGGGGCTCGCACTCCCCATCTGGGTCGATGAACAGACCGGTGACTTCGAAGTCATCGGCTCCCTCGCGGAACTCAAATCCCGCGCCGTCGAAGGCTGGGATCTGTTCGCCGGCAATACGCCCCATCGCCCATGGATTGACCATGTGAAGATCCGTAATCCCCGCACAGGCAATCTGATGCGCCGTATCCCCGATGTCGGTAACCCATGGCTCGATGCCGGAATCGTCCCCTTCAGCACCATGGGCTACAACCATAACCGCGACGAATGGCGCAAGTGGTATCCAGCGGATCTTGTTACCGAATGCTTCCCCGGCCAGTTCCGCAACTGGTTCTATTCCATGCTCTCCCTCTCCACCATGATGCGACACGACGAAACCCCGTCGGCCGCTGAACGTGCTCCCTTCCGAACCCTGCTGGGACACCGCCTTGTTCAGAATGAACTGGGACGACCAATGCACAAATCCGATGGCACCGCCATCTGGTTCGAAGAAGCCGCTGAACAACTCGGCGTCGATACCATGCGCTGGATGTACCTTGCACAGAATCCCGCCGTCGATCTCCGCTTCGGTACCCGACACCCCGACCAGCCCGTGACTCTCCAGACACCCGACGGCCCCGCAACTCAAACCCAGGAAGGCATCCCTACCTGTCTCGTCACCAGCACTCCTGCCGACGAAACCCGCCGCCGCATCCTCATCCCGCTCTGGAACTGCTATAAATTCTTCATCGACTACGCCGCCGCCGACCAGTTCTCGCCGTCGGACGAGTTGCGTCAGCGCGTCGCCGGGACAGAAAAGGCCCGGGCCGCCGCCAGCCAGCCACACCCGGCCTCCAGTCGCCCGGAAATCGACCGCTGGATCCTGTCCTCACTCCAGTCCCTCATTGACGTCGCCACCCGTGAAATGCTCGATTTCAACTCCGCCGCCTTCTGCACTGCCGCAGCCGCATTCATCGATGACCTCAGCAACTGGTATATCCGCCGCAACCGCCGACGCTTCTGGCGTTCCCGCGATGCCTCCGACAGCGACAAAACCGCCGCCTACGAAACCCTCTACGAAGTCCTCGTGAAGCTCTGTCGATTACTGGCACCCTGCATCCCGTTCCTCACCGAACGCATGTACCAAAACCTCGTGCTCGGACGTGATCTCGCCAGCCCCGCTGCGGCCTCCACTGCACCTGGCTCCGCAGATCTGCCCGACTCCGTCCACCTCTGCGACTGGCCCACCCCAATCACTGAACTCCTCGATGATCAACTCAACCGACGCATGGCGGCTGCTCAGGCCGTTGTTCGTCTCGGACACAAACTCCGCGAAGATGCCGCTCTCCGCGTCCGCCAGCCGCTCGCAGAACTTCGCTTCGCCTGCAGCTCCCCGGAAACTGCCGCAGCCGTTGAATCACTCGCTGAGGTCATCCGCGAAGAACTTAATATCCACGCCGTGATCCGCCAGCAAAACCTCGATGACCTCGTCTCTTACTCCTACAAACCCAATCTCAAAACCCTCGGACCACGCTACGGCAAACTGCTGAATGTTCTCCGCACCCGTATCCCCGAACTCGGCGATGCCGTCCTCTCTCCACTCCGACGCGGCGGCAGTATCGACCTCGAACTCGATGGCCAACCCGTCCACCTCACCCCCGAAGACGTCCTCGTCTCCACCCAGCAGGCCGCCACCTGGATGTCCGCAGATGACGCCGGCATCCAGGTCGCCATCAGCACTGTGCTCACACCACAACTCATCCGCGAAGGCATGTCCCGCGACTTCGTCCGCCAGATCCAGCAACTCCGTAAAGATGCAGGACTCAATATCCAGGATCGCATCAACATCAGCTGCTCCAGCGACCATGCCACTGTGGCTGAAATGATCCACGAATGGGGCGACTACATTCGCACGGAAACTCTCGCAGACACCATTGAAAACTTGTCCCCCAAAGAAGGTCGCACCGTCTCACTCGGCGATTGTGACGCCCGCGTCGCAATCCAAAAAATCTGAGCTGAACGGCCGATTGACATCGACCGCACGCAGCACGGCATGATGATTTAATGATTCTACGACTCTGAAGAGTTCCCCAGCGGGGTGATTCGCAGACCGGAGAGCATTGGGTTCTGGGTGATGCGTTTCAGGTCGATGTCAATCTTGCCGTCGCTCTTGATGACAAACCGGCGAGCGATCCCGATGTTACCGCCACCGGCTTCCTTGAAGACGTCGAAGTTCTTCAGTACCGTCGTGCCATCGATCACCACATCGAATACTCGCTTGCCCTGGCCGAATGCACCGTTCCAGACCTCGGCAAAGAAGAGATCCACCGCGAACAACTGACCAGCCGTGGCGTTCAGATCAAATTCCAGCCCCTTGCCGCCTGGGGCACTGAACAGGGTGGAACGGTAGAAAAGATCGGGCACGCCAGCCGCGAGGCTGCCCGCAGCCGTGGTGACAGCGGCCGTGCCGGCAAAACCCAGCCCCGCGCCATTCTGGAATCCGCGGTCTGCGATTGATCCCGCAACCGGAGCGGCGGTTCCAACATCAATCAATCCGGCCACCGATACAGCCACAGAGCGGGTCACCGGGGCATTGATGCCATCGCTGACACTGACAGTCACGCTGGTCAGACCGAACATCTGACCTGCTGTGAAGGACAATTGACGATTGCTGCCGGTCCCGGCGACGGTCACATTGCGAACGAGATTGGAATCGTCGGCAACTGCAGTGACTGTCAGGTTGTCGCCATCACTGTCCGTGACCGCGAATGCGATTGAGCCACTGCTGCCACCCAGTCCAAGCTGCCGGTCGGCGATGGCGGAGATGACAGGGGGGGAGTTGCTGCGAACGAGCACAGAAACGCCGCCCAGCCAGGACTCGACGTTCAAATCGTCGCGAACCGTGTAGGTGAAATTCGTAGTGCCGGTAAAACCTGGATCCGGAGTGAAGGTGACGGTGCCGTCGGCATTTGGCACAGCAGTGCCATGGGCAGGCTGACGGTGGATGGTGACAGATGCCGGGTTGAGAGTGCTGTCGACGTCGGTGTCGTTGATGAGCACAGGTATAGTGACGGCGGTATTCAGCTGTGTCGTCGCCTCGTCGTAGTTGGTCCTTGGAAAGTCATTGACGGCGTTGACCGTGACGGGGAAGGTGGTGGACGTGGTCGTCCGTCCATCAGAAACACTGACCGTGACCTGAGTTGTTCCGGAGCGATCACGAGCGGGCGTAATGGCCAGTATTCCGTTTCCTCCAAAGCCGATGACCCTGAGGCCGGTTACCGGGATGAGCGTTGTGTCGGCGCTGGAAGCTCTGAGGTCGAGAGTCTGTGTTTCGGCGTCAGCATAGGAAAATTGAATGTTAGTGATCGCGTTATCTTCGAAAGTTTGCTGGGCTGGTATGGTGGTGATGGTCGGTGGGGTATTTGGTCCCGCTGCTGGTCTGACTCGAATGCCGGAGATATTGGGATTCTGAAGCACACGTCGGAGTTCGATGGAAAGATTTCCGTCCCCGACCACCTGGAATGACCTCGTGATCGCGCGATTACCGCCACCTGCGGCTTTGAAGACGTCCAGATCGTCAATGGCGAGCTTGTCCTCGAGCATCACATCGAACACGCGGCGTCCTTTGCCAAACGCTCCGCTCCAGATCTCTGCAAACCACAGGTCCACATCGTAGAGTTGTCCCTGGAAGGTGGGGATATTGAAGAGCAGTTCCGAGCCACCTGGATTGTCGAAGACATTGGTGCGGAAGATCGCAGCTGGCACTCCACCCGGGACGCCAGTGATTGCGGCATTGGAGCTGAACGGAACGGCGACTGAATTGGCGTAGCCACGGTGGGTCAGGAGCCCCTGGCCGGCCCGTGCTGCGCCGACGTCAATAGTCAGTCCCACGGTTACATCAAACGTGGTTTCCGAAAATTGTCCTGTGTAGTCCATCTGAGCGACGGTTACGCGGGAGACGCCGGGCCGAGTGCCAGGCTCCATCAGCAGTTTGCCGCCGGTAATGTCCTGGACGATTTCGAGCCTTGAGAACAGCTCGGGCCTTTCAGCCCGTACATAGAAATCAGGTTGAGCTCCTTCGCGATCGCTGAAGGACAACGGCACCTCGACAAGGCCACCGCCGACAAACAGAGATTTCGGTCCAATAGGTTCAATCACGGGAGCGAGATTGAAAACTGTGGTCACGTGGACAAGGGCTGGCTCGCTGAATACTGAATTGTTATCCCGCACCCGGTACGTGAATGACACCTGATTGTTTTGGTCGCCATAGTAGTAAATCTTTCCTTCTCGAATCTCCAGTTCCCCGATCTCCGGATAGGTCACAATCTCAATGGAATCCGGATCCAGATTACCATCGCTGTCTGAGTCATTGCTCAGCACATCGATCGATCCGTCGACCGAATTATCTTCATACAAAAAAAACGCGAAGTCGGGACGAGCGACGGGAGGGGAGTTAACGAGATTGCCGAAGGCGGCGAACGCGGTCCATGCGGATTCGTCGCCATCGCCGAAGGTCACTGTCTCTGCGAACTCGTCAAAGCGAACAACGCTGCCATCTGCGCCACCTGCGGTCACGTCACCCGAAGAAACAAAGGTGGAGAACGCTGCGTTCGCGGAGTACAATACTGTTTGTGCGTCAGGACTGTTGAGGAGTTCAACGGCTGCAGAGCCGTCGCTGGCTTCCGGTGAGATGGCGAAGTGGAGCAGTACAAGGTCTGTAAACGCATCGGGTACCGGTGTCGGCTGACCAGCAGGACTGCTGGCACTGATCGTCACACGCCCACCATCCGGACCATATTCATCCTGAACATCTGCTGAAAATGTCCAGCTGTTCTCCTGAAAAAAAGTGCCGAGCGCGATATCTGAGCCTGAGAGGTCCAGACGCTGAGTGTCGTACTGCACGGAGATCGTGAAGGCACTGAGTGACTCTCCGGTTTGCAGATCATACCAGTTGGTGACCTGAACCGGCACGTCAACGGAATCCCCAGGGTTCCCGAAAACGCTGATGACAGACACGTCTGCAGCGGAGAGTAATTGTCGAGGTTCCAGGCCCTCAGTTGCGGCAAATACCGGGCTGAGAAAAGCCGTAATGCGGTTATGCGGTCGCCGACTGCGTCCGCGACCACGAAACCTGTCAATCTCGCTCGTCAAATACGCAGCAGCCTGCTGCAACCATGAATTCATTCGTACCGACACAGATGTCACTCCTGAAGCCGAGCCAGTGAAACAGGGACTCCTGCAAATGCAGACGATCCGAGGCGGGAAATCAAACAAAATGCATATTTAGACAGTATACCTCTTGCTGGAAATCCTGCTGCGATTCTCACACATTCATCGCAGAATGTCCAGAGTCTTCCGGACTTCCTCCCCGCTTCCCCCCACTCGCTGAACCACCGGGCGGCAGCCCAATCGCCTTGAAATTCTCTTCATCCGGGCGAAAATCGTCC
>JBJTOP010000265.1:0-1007 GCA_046074645.1 Planctomycetaceae bacterium
CATCCAATGGTGCTCCCGCAGAGGCGTTCCGGTGTTTTCCAAACTCTCTGGAAGGACACGTGTGCGAAGCAGACGCGGTCAGGAGAGCAATCCGACGACGCGGCGGCTGGCGATTATGAACCTGGCGTTGCGGGGGATTGAAGCTGACTTTGGTGCGGAGCATGCGGAAACGGACGGCGAACCTTTTGAGGAAAAGATGTCGCGACCGGTCGCTGAATTGAACGGGCATTTTGCGGAGTCGGAAAGGCTGAAATAGGCCATCAAAGCCAACCTGCGGGGGCTGGGTTATGGCTGGGCGCTGGCTGGTGCGGGTGGCTGGTGCGGTGGCAGATGGGACGGATGGGACGGATGGGACACATGTGCAGAGCCGTGACGGATGCGCGAAGCCGACCAGTGGCACCCTGCAACTGCACACTGAACACCGAACACTGAAAACCCTGCCCGCGATACGGATTGCCGATTGCGTGGCATGTTGTTCTTTCAGCACGGCACTTGAGCGGAGACTGCGATGGCGACGGCACGCGATGACGGTAGGGGTGGGCAGCGACAGCCAGGGTCACGCAGTCCCGGTTTTATTCCGCGACATTGCGGCTATGAAGGCTTGCTGACGTTCCGCAAGGCCCGGATGATTTATGACTGGACTGTGCGAGTTTGCGGCCGTTTTGTGGACATTCGCAATCGCACGCACGATCAGATGTTACAGGCGGCGCGATCCGGCAAGCAGAACATTCTTGAAGGGTATCCGTTCACAGAGCGATGCACTTTCCGAGGTCGGTTTTGGAGAAGGCATTCTGAAGATGTAGGTCACACTGGACTTAGAGTTCTGCGTGTATAGAGATCCCGAGAAGCAGACTGGAAACTTGTGGGGACGGCTTGCAGGGATGCTAAGGGCCAGCCCTCAGGCCCCCAGACCCCAGAGATTTATCGCTTTGGGCCATCACCAGGTTTGCTGCCTGCGAGCCGCGCTGAATGCGTCCGGACCAGCGACGACTTCAGTCATGAATCAG
>JBJTOP010000266.1:0-2175 GCA_046074645.1 Planctomycetaceae bacterium
CGCGCAGCCGGAATTAGCCATCAAGTCATTTCAGCAGGTGTGCAAGCGATTCCCCAAAAACCAGTATGCCAGCCAGGCACATGCTCATCTGCAGACAAAATACAAGATCACCGTGACACTGGGCGGAGCGAAAGACGAGTAGCTGGATTATCTTCAACAATGGGTGTCTTAAAGCTGTCTTGCAGGGTCAGACTCATGTCATGTCGCATTTTCGGATGGTTTGCAACTGGTGTGCTCACCTGCGGGGCATTGTCAGGCTGTGGATCAGAGTCCTCAGATTCCCGGAAAACACCGTCCACGGTCCCGGCAGATAAACCAGCAGCCGTTGTTGATGCCACGTCCGGCGACACGGATCCCGGCAGCGGCAATGGTGCGAAGGTTCCCCCGGCATCTGTCCCTGTCGCACCCTCAATTGATCAACAGATGGCTGCGATTCAAAGTGAGATCGACGGCGGCCACCTCGATGCAGCCGATGAAAAACTGGCCGTACTGCGAGAATCGCCTGGAGACACGCCTTCGGAAGTTCAGCTCGAAAAGTTGCGACTCCTCGAAAAAACGCTGAGCGATCGCCGCGAGGCGTACCGGGCAGAAGAGCGGACGCAGCTGCTGCAGGCTGCAAAGGCGGCCTTTGACAACGGCGACTGGGACGAATCTCTGAAGCAGATTGATGCGGTCGCCGCACTCGCTCCGGGTGAAGCAGAGCGAGAACTTCTGAATGGGCTGCGATCGTCGATCGACAAATCGATGAAAGCTCAGCTGAGGCTGGCGTCATGGATAAAAATGCTGAAATCCACAAGTGCTGGCGAAGTTAAAACGGCTCAGACACAATTGCTCGAAGAACCGGAAGCCGCATTGCCGCTTGTGCGTGCGGCGATAAAGCCCGACGATCCAGTGACAACAAAGAACGCGCTCGAGTTTCTCCGAAAGTTGCGCAAGCCGGAAATCGCATTGCCGATCATGGTCAGTGTGCTGGAAGATCCGGCTCAGGGGGAGATTTGGGAGACTGCAGCGAAGGAGATCGTTCGGCAGGCCCATCCGGGAGCTGGACCGCGTCTGCTGCAACTCGTGCTGACATCCAGCCTTCCGGAACAGCGTCTGGCCGCGGCAAACGCACTGGCTGGTGTCGTTGATCCGCCGGAATCGACGGCGCTGTCATTGCTGCCGATTCTCTTTCACGACAGCTCGGAACTGCCTGCCACCATTTCAGCCTGCACACACTCGGTTCTGACGCACCATCAGCATGATCTGTTGGAATGGCGAGCGTTGAGTGAGTCCATTTCTGACCCGCAGACGCAGCATTTGAGTCAGCTCAGCGAACGGCTGAAGACTCTGCAGGCTCTGGCCGCCGATCAGCAGGCGACAAGTGATGCTGCAAGGCAGCTGGCCATGGCTCTGCGAATGATTGCACCGGAAAAAATTACGGGAGTCCAGATTCTGGATGCAACATTAACCGATGCGTCGGTAAAACCAGCCGCGCTGCTGGATGGCGTGTGGAACAGCATCGACCCGATGACGATGTGGTGGACGCCGGTCAGTCAAAGTGGATTCGTGGTGCTTGATCTCGGTGCTTCGAAGACTGTTACCGGTGTTCGCATCTGGAATCTGAATGAAAGCGGAGCCGGGTATCGGGGCTGGAAGGATGTCGAGATCTACGTCAGCGACACCCAAACGGCTCTTCGCCCTGTCTCTCAGGGAAGTCTTCTGCCCGCGCCGGGCTTGGCTGATCCGCTGGACTACAGCCAGGTGATCCCTGTGAACTTCGCCAAAGGTCGCTATGTGAAACTGGTCTGCAAGGAGTATTTGGCTCAGTCAAGTCACGCGGGACTGACAGAGATTCAGATCCTGGGCTATTGAAGTGCAGCCTTCGCTCTACTGGACCCCGGGCGGAACAGCGAATCGAATCAGCCGCGTGTCACTGCCACCGACAAGGACTTCCAGGTTATCCGGGGAGTACGAAACCTGGTAGGCAGTCGACATCGGCAACTGAGTGTGGAAACGCAGCTGTCCATTCGTCGAATCCCAAAGGCACAGATGCGCTGACTCATCAATTGTCGCCATGCGGTTTCCGGCAAGGCTGTTTGAAATGCCAACGATGCTCTGAGCATGCCCGATTCCGCTTTGGACAAGCACCTGATCCTGTGACTTCCAGGCATTCCACCTGCGATTCAGCCCGGC
>JBJTOP010000267.1:0-7404 GCA_046074645.1 Planctomycetaceae bacterium
GGGCCTTTTGCCCGCAGGCTGCCGCCATGCGGCTGGAATGCGGCTGGAATGCGGCTGGCGTGCGGCAGGCATGCGGTCGGAACCGGGCAAAAGGCGGTGCCATGCACCTGGTTACGAATCGCCAGTGTTTTTACAGTATCAGCCTTTACGCTCGTGCACTGCCGTTCGACTGCTGAGAACATCTTCGGCAGCGTGGGGGGGCCGATTTCCGGCAGCAGCGCACTGGAGGCTTGCGAAACAATCAGCCACGGGAGGGAGATTCGATAGCGACCGCATTTGATTCTGAAACACAACAAGTAAATAACGAAATCAGATTTCTAAACATCCCGGTTTCCCTGGCAGAATCGCTTTGGACGTACCGGCGTTTTTCAAACAGGATTAATCCAGTATTTTTGGGGATTGAAAGCCCCAGTCGTTCCCCGCTCGAGCCTTTTTCGCTTTGATCACCCTTCGGCGGCGCGGTGTTTGCTCCGGGCATCCTGGAAGAGGTCTGCTCATACGATGCTGTTCGTCTGGATAACCGCTGGGCTTGTAGTTGTCCATTACAGGCGACACCCCGGGAGAGAAAAACCATGTTCGAATCTGCCATCCTGACTGAAGCTGCCAGTGGCATTCGTACCCTGGCGGTCGGGCAGCAAAATGCCGTGTCCAGCGGCATCGACTGGATCGGCCTGTGGAATGGTCGGGGATGGTCTGCAGCCGTGTGGGTGTTATCGTTCCTGGTTGTCTCTGAGCTTGCGGCCACGAAGCTGTTTCGACTTCTCCGCAAAGTCAGCAGGTAATTCCAGGTTCATGACGCGCCGACTAACTCTTCGGCGGAATAATTTCACCAAGGCCATGCTTCGCCTCTGCCGCTTCATAGTGCTGCATAGCCTGCGGCAATAGTTCCCTCAATTGAGCAGCCCGGCGGTGGTCAGAGGGGTGCGTCGATAACAATTCCATCGGTTCCCCGCCTGCCTTCAGACCTGAAAACCGTTCCCAGAAACCGGGAGCGCACGATGGGTCGTAGCCCGCTTTTGCCATCATCATCAGGCCGATGTGGTCCGCCTCCAGCTCGTGCTTGCGACTGTACGGCAGGATCACTCCATACTGAGATGCTGCTCCGTAGGCTGTCAGCAGAATCTGTTTCTGCTGCTCTTCCCGATTCTGCAGCACCATCCCGACCGCCGATTTGCCCAGATTCTGCGCTGTCTGGTAGGTCATTCGTTCGCCGCCGTGTCGGGCGATTGCATGAGCAACCTCGTGCGACATCACCACGGCGAGTCCGCCTTCATCCTGACAGACGGGCAACAAGCCCGTGTACACTGCGACCTTGCCGCCTGGCAGGCAGAACGCATTCTGCGTATCAGACTCGATCACATTGAATTCCCACTTGAAATCCGGACGGTTCGCCACGGCTGCAATACGTTGTCCCACGCGCTGCACGATTTCGTTGTATTTTTCGTTCAGCGACGGCTTTTCAGATTTCATCACATCCTGCCATGCCGCCAGCCCCATCTCATTTTCCCGCTGTTCTGACATGACCAGCAACTGCTTCCGTTCCGTCACGGGCACAGTCTGACAGCCGATGAGCGTGAGCATGGCGGCAAAGCAAAGACCAGCCAGACCGAAACTGGCACACCCCAGCAGCAGAACACGCGAAGAACAGGACCGCGGCAGCATAATGGACGCTCCGAGCGACAGACACAATTCAGCAGGTCAGACAGGATGCTAGCAGTCCTGTTCCGCCCTGCTCAAGAGCGGTCAGCCGGCCCGTTGCCAATCGATAAGCTGCGTTTCACACGTTGGACGAACGGTGTGCCCTGATCACGCATTCATGCACAGTGCGGGAAACGAATCTGCAGCATTTGCCGGACGCCGTGGGCTCCTGCAGCCGCGTTTCTCATCCATTGAAACCACTCGGAGTGACTGCGTTGAGCTGGCGGATGAAGGCGGCAGCCTGAAGACGTTTGCGGGGGCTGAGTGGTGGGCGTTTGAGGTTGTGGGCAAGAGAAAAGCATTTTCCGGCGGCCTGACGCTGGCCCTGGGCGAGCAGGTAAAGTCCGCGATTGAAGTGCAGCCATGCATTTTCGGGTTCCATGCTGAGCGATTCGATGAAGGCCTCGTGTGCTTCGGTGAATCGTTCGAGTCCGGTGAGTGCTCTTGCGAGGGCGTTGAGTCCGCGAGCGAGGTCTCGGCCACGGGTTTGGCGCGCTTCGGTGACAGCAGGCAGAAGGATGTCGAGTGCCTGTTCGAATTCGCCCAGTTCCCCCAGAACTGCACTACGGGAGATCAGCAGTCCGGCTCGGGGCTGGTCCGGAATTTCGGGCAATTCGAGGAGCAGATCGTAGTCGTGCAGGGCTTCGACGAACTGATCCAGGTACCAGTGTGCGGCGGCACGGCAGCGGAGTGCGTGCGGGTTTTCCGGCTGCAGGGTGAGTACTTCCTCGACGAATTGGATTGCATCGGCGTAGTGTTCGTCTTCGAACGAAAGTGAGGCCTGAAGCAGCAGTCTGTTGACAGTGAGTCGTTCCTGCGAATCCGGCGAGAGTTCTGCGGCGCGAGTGAAATCGCTGCGAGCTTCTTCGGGGTTTCCAAGATGTTCATGGACGAGGCTTCTTGACAGCAGCGCGACAGAGTTTTCAGGGTCATCCTGTATCGCGTGATCAAAGTCACTTTTTGCGTCTTCAAAACGTCGCTGACGGAGTCGGATTTCAGCGCGAAACATGATGGCGGGGATGAAGTTGGGAGATTTTGTGAGCAGTTTGCTGAGGTCGGCTTCGGCGAGTCGAAGTTCGCGTTCGTCCCAGAGCAATCTCGCTCGGGCGAGCAGTGAGTTGGGCTCGTCAGGTGCGATTCGGAGTGCGGCATCGAGCAGGTTCATGGCCAGTTCCAGCTGCTGATCGTCAATGAACACAAGCGCTCTTCCGTGCAGAGCATCAACGTTCTGTGCATCAATCTGCAGCACCCGGTCGAAGTCAATGGCAGCTTCGTGCGGCCGGCGCAGCTGCACGAGTACTCGTCCGCGCAGAACGAGCAGCGGCACGGCATCGGGAAGATCCGCCAGCACTTCATTCAGATCTGTCAGAGCTTCGTCGAACCGTTCAAGGCTCCAGAGCACTTCGACTCGGCGACAGCGCAACTGAGGACGATCATCGGCCGCGCAGGCCCGATCGAACTGCCAGAGCGCTTCTTCGAGCTCGCCACGCTGCTGGAGCACCAGACCTCGAAGCATGTGCCGCTCGCCCGTCAATGCATCATCATCGGGCAGGCTGTCAATGGCATCGAGAGCTTCCGACAGCGATCCCTCAGCGATGAGCGAATGAATGTGAAGCATCCGTGCTGGGAGGAAATCCGGGGCCTGCTGCAGCACCCGCGCGGTTTCGGCGACGGCTTCTGAGGATCGTCCGACTTCATCCAGCACCTCTGCGCGCAGCTGCAGGAAAACGGGATTATTCGGTTCCTGTTCTGCGGCGCGTTCGTAGAGATCGAGAGCAGCGTTGTGGCGGCCGATGGCAGTGAGCCACTGTCCGCGAAACCAGACAGTCTGCAGGTCGGCTCGCGCGAGACTTTCATACCTGTCTAGATCCTGAATCGCACGCTCGTAGAGACCCATCGCCGCCAGCAGCTGGGCGCGTTCCAGCCACGGCTGCGGCTGGCAGGGATACCGAAAAACAGCCGCGTGCAGGTAGCCGGACGCCCGACTGAGCTGATTCAGGTCGCGAAACAGCCTCGCCACCGACAAATAGAACTCGATCGATAAACCACCTCGTGGGGCAGACCGCAGAGTCTCTTCGGCGTCCTGAGATCGACCGAGGTGATGCTGCAGGCAGGCCAGAAGACCATGAGCATTCGCGAATGTCGGAAAACTGCGAAGAAGCTCCTGGCAGACAGCCGCCGCCCGCTCCGGCAAGTCCATCTGCCCCAGACACCGTGCGTGCAGAAAACGAATTTCCGGTACGTCCGGATCGCTTTCAGAAAACCACGTCAGCAGCAACGAAACCTGCTCCTGCCACTCGATTTCGAACGGAGACTGAAGGTAGTTCTCGACCATTCGCGCGCATTCAGCAGAGAGAATCTCAAGGAGCGAGGCTCCGCGGCGCACCCACGCGCGAATGTCTTCTGCGCCGAGCATGAAATCCCGGACTTCCGACCGCACGTCATAGATACGCTCCGCAAGGTCTGCGAGGCTGGTTCCTGCGGGCAAATCTTCGGTCCCCGGTGCCTTTGACCAGCTTTTGAATGGCTGCAGCTGCAGAGGATTCAGAGCCACGCCCGCTCGATTACAGGAATAGATCTGCATGGGTAAGGCGTAGCTGACGTGAATCTGTGGAAGCTGGAGAATTGAGCTTCGCAGTGCCGCCTGCAGCTCCGCGACCCCTCGTCCACTTGAATAAATCTGCACAACAGCGTCCATGCGGCAATCTGGCAGGAGCACCAGACCAACACTGATGGCCTCGACCGCCCCGGCCGGGGCTTCATTCAGCACCTGCTGCTGCTGCTGCAGAACCTGCTTCACGAGTGTTTCGAGAATTTCACGACACAGCCCCGCCCGCTGACGCAGCGATTCGCCGAAATATGGCTGGAACTGCTGGTGCAGCACCAGCCACTCACGGAACAACTCTGGCGGAGAATCTGTGGGCCGCTGAAATTGCCGCACAGGGGAGAGCAGCATCACGAACGCCTCCGGATCGTCCGCGAAGACGCTCTGCAGCCCCACCGTTTGCAGCATTTTCCGCAACCGGGCGCGGCGTTTCTCTGTCCGTCGCTGACTCCAGAGACGATCCAGTCTGCGAAGCCCAAAAATCATCAGAATCGGCAGCAGCAAACCACCGCAGAGAAGCCATGGAACAAGCGGCAGGTCGCGCTGGATCGATGCCTGCTGAAGAATCCAGATCCCGGCTGCCCAGCAGAACACAGCATTGGCTGGTCGCTCGATGAACGGATCAGTCAGCTGAGGTGGTATCAGTCGACTGTTTTTGTCAGCCACCGGGAAACGACCGACACACGTCGAGCAAACAGACAGAGGTACACCGCTGCTGAAGAGCCGATGCTGAACGGGCTGTACCACCAGGCCGGATGTGTCTTTGCCACAGCACATGCAGGGACTGACTTCGGGCATGGCTTTGACGCGATTCCAGCAATCCTCCAGCAGTCGCTGGGCTGTGCTTTCTGCAGGCAGCGAGGATAACGAAACCGCGTCGGCCAGCAATTGCTCAGCGGAGTTCTGATCCGGTTTACCTGACGCTGGTTCAGGATCTTCCAGCGATATGACGTCGATTCGCAGTCGCAGCGGCCCGCGACCACCTTCCGTCGCATTCAGATCGGGCATCCCGTGCCCGTCCAGAGTCAACCATGAGCCACTCAGTGTTCCTGGGGGTATTGAGATCCTGACGGGGACGCCAAGGATGTCGGCTTCCGTGATTCCACCGTCTCCTGCCAGCCGGGCCGAAACCTGAACGCTGCCGGTGAGCATTGTCCCGTCCGCCTGAAATCGGGGGTGCGGCAGTACTTTCAGGTGCAGCACCAGATCTCCGGCAGATTGACCGCCAGGTCGCACGTGGCCTTCGCCCGCAAATCGCTGCTCTTCACGATTCAGATCCATCGGTGCAAGATCGAAATTGAGCAGACTTTCCCTGATGATGCGACATTCACCCGCACAGATCGGGCAGACTTTGGCCCTTCTGCGGGCAAACAACGGACGGTTGCCACCGTCGGCGCAGCAACTGCAGCGGACGTAACGGCTGACCAGCAATTGCCTTTCCGTTCCCCCGTATGCCTCCGCCAGACTCAGCGACAGATTCACGTGCAGGGAATCCGCGTTGTCTGGCTGATTTTTGGAGAAGGGCTTGAGGCGTTTAAGAAACATCCGGTGAGACTCCGGGCCTGCCGACACTTTGGGGGACCTGAACGAAAATGTGGGACTGGCAGAGGCCCGCAGGGAATTGTACCCGAATGCATCCGGACTTTCTTCTGCGCAATCAGAAATTCAGTTTCCGGTCGGTTCCCGCGTCAGAGATTCATGATCAACCACCTCGCGAACTTTGCGGCGCCACCACCGCCAGCCCTCCGGCTCATCAATTCTCACCCGAAAACGCACGTGCCGCGGCAGCCCCGCCAGAATCCGTCTGATCAGCGCCAGCTGAAACCGGTCCTCGGGATACAGCGGACTGCCAGTCTGCCGCAGTGATGCCACGTCCAGTCGCACGGCCACGAGGCCATCAACCGATGCCCCTGATACAGCTGCAGCAAACGGGTACGGCACACGTCCCGCGTAGAGGCGATCAATCCAGAGCTGCCATTGTTCCGGGCGAGGCGAGTACAGTTGCCAGGAGGACCAGTTATCGGTCAACCCAACGAGTCCACCGAGCGAAGTACACCAGAGAAGACAGCTCCATGCTGCCCACATCACCGTTCCCCGACCGCGCTGAGACGCAGAAGCAGGGGAGGCGATCGCCACAGGCTTCTGAACGGACTCCCGAAACAACAGCGGCAGCAACAGCAGAAAACTCACATTCCACAGCAACACTGCCGGGCTGTGGTTCAGACCCATCGGGCCAAGTGCCACCAGCAGCGCGACGTGCAGCAGCATCGCCGCGACAATTCCAATCCAGCGAGCCGGACCGCGAGTCAGCAGCAGCAATCCCACAGACAACTCACCCCACGCAGCCGCATGACAAAGCCACCGAAAGTCGGCCTCCTGAGGCTGCAGATCGACAGGCAGAAATTTCGTCAGCTGCCCCAGAATCATTCCGGTCGGGCCTGCTTCCGGCTGCAGCGAGAGTCGCGACAGCCCCGAACACACATAAACACACGCTGGCAGCTGTCGCAGTGCTTTCAGCTGGTACCTTGAGTTACGAATCAGACAGCTGGCCACAGCCCACAGGAAAAACACGTGCCATGCCTGCAGGCAGTGCTGATTGAAGCAGCCGAGAAGCAGACCTGTGAACAGGATCAAACTCGGCAGCCACACTGCCGTTGCGCTTGAAGATGTGACGTCACTGGTCGAACGAGTCGTTCGGAAGATCAGCAACAGACAGGCAAGACTGAACAGGCCGGAAATGATCGCAGGCAACTGCTCTGGCATCGGCGGCAGGGACCACAGCGGCACGGCCGGAAAATGACGGCTGTTGAGCCAGAGCGGCCAGGTGCAGCCCATCAGCAGCAACTGAAAACATGCCAGCAGCCGCAGAATCCATGGCAATGCCACAACAGACGACTGTGAATGAGACAGCCCCCCAGGATGACTCATAGTCGTCGGCCCCCTGTGACCCACGAAAGGCAGGACAGCTGCAGCGGGAGTTCGGTTTTGTCGAGCAGTTCGGTGGCCCATTCGGGACGCACAGCGCCTGGGAAGCCCGTCAGAGCGAACAAGTGGACACCGCGATGTTTCAGCTGCAGCAGCTCTGTTTGCATTTCGTGTGG
>JBJTOP010000268.1:0-2668 GCA_046074645.1 Planctomycetaceae bacterium
GTGACATCGGCGAAGTGCTCGTTGCCAAAGCCTGGAACAGTCAGCGCCGTGGCACCATTGGCAAACGCGAGCCCTCCGAACCGCCCGCACACCTCAGCTTCGACTCATGGCTCGGACCTGCTCCCGCTGTTTCCTACCGCCCCAACCTGCTCCACGGCATCTGGCGCTGGTGGTACGACTTCGGCTGTGGTGATATCGGTAACGATGGTGTTCATGATATTGATGTCGCGTTGTGGGGACTGGGCGTGGAGACGCATCCCTCGCGAGTCGCGTGTCTCGGCGGCAAGTATTTCTTCGATGATGATCAGCAGTTCCCGGATACGCAGTACGCGGTCTGCGACTACCCTGTGGAAGGAGCTCCCGCAGGACGCTGCAAACAGCTGATCTTCGAACAGCGAATCTGGTCACCTTATGTGCAGGAAGGCTACGAAAACGGCGCTGCCTTTTACGGTACTGAAGGACTGCTGGTCATGGGCCACACCCGCGGCTGGACGCTCTACGGGCCGCGAAACAAAGTGCTGGCCGAACAAACCGGTGGTATGGATCTTCCTGGACATCATTCCAATTTTCTCGACGCCGTCCGCAATCCCGAAGTGCGCACAAACGCTGATGTGGATGCCGGTCGACTCAGTGCAACCATCGTACACCTCGCCAACATCGCTGCCCGCACCAGTGAAGTGCTCATCTTCGATCCCCAACGGGAACAAATCACCAGCAGCGAACAGGCCAACGCACTCGTGCAGCGCCAGTACCGCGATCACTGGGCGCGACCCAAAGGTGTCTGATCCGCCCCCGCCCCCTCCCCCACATCTGCATCTTCTCTCTGTCATTCACAGGACTCTTCCTCCATGCGATATCTCGGGATCCCCCTTATGCTGGTGGCCATGACAATCTCAGCATCCGCAGTCGCTGCGGAACTGAAGAATGGCGAAACGGTTGTCTTTCTCGGAGACTCCATTACTCAGGCCGGTGCTGGTGAAACCGGCTTCGTCACGCTGTGTCGCAAAGCGATTGAAGCCGCCCGGCCCGACTCCGGCATCAAGGTCATCGGTGCCGGTATCAGTGGCAACCGCGTCCCCAATCTCGAAGCCCGGCTCGATCGCGATGTGCTGGCCCACAAGCCTTCCGTCGTGGTGATCTACATCGGTATCAATGACGTCTGGCACACGAAAAGCGGTCGAGGCACTCCGGCGGCTGAATATGAACAGGGTCTTCGAAATCTGGTGAAACGCTGCCATGATGCCGGTGCTCGCGTCGTCCTGTCCACTCCCAGCGTCATCGGAGAAAAAACCGATGGCAGCAACGAACTGGATGGACTGCTTGATGAATTCTGCGGTATCAGCCGGCGCGTCGCCACAGAATCCGGCGCCACGCTGCTGGATCTGCGAGCCGCCTTTCTGAACTACCTCAGAGAATACAACACAGCCGGCCAGTCCCAGGGAGTGCTCACCACCGACGGCGTGCATCTCAACGATGCAGGCAATCGCTTCGTCTCCGTGCGAATGCTGGAAGCCGTCGGCGAACGCCCCGTGAAAAAACGTCTGCTGCGACACGTGGTGCTGTTCCGCTACAAGCCCGAAACCACCCCCGCTCAGCTTGATGAAATCAATCGCGCCTTTCAGGACCTGCAGCAGCAGATTCCGGAGATTCGCGGCTTTGAACGCGGCACGAACAACAGCCCCGAAGGACTCTCCAAAGGTTTCACTCACGGCTACCTGATCACCTTCGAATCTGAAGCCGACCGAGACGCTTATCTGCCGCACCCCGCACACAAAAAATTCGTGGAATTGCTCGGCGGAAAACTGGAGGAACCCTTCGTATTCGACTATTGGACTGTTGAATAAAAACACCCTTCCGGGGTATTTGTTAAAATCCCTTTGGTTCTCCCGGTTTTTTTGTTGCCATCGGCCCCGTGCCCAGTGAGAATACACGCCCAGCAAGAATGCGTGCGGCCAGTGTGCACAGGCCGTCGCTCAAAACTCAGCACCCTTCGTCTCCGCAAACCACCCGCCCGGGCCCGCCATCATGTCCCGCCATCACTGTGGCCGTTTTCGCCCACTCCCTGCAACCCGCCGCGGCCTGCTGCAAGCCGCCTCATGCGGCTTCGGTGCGATCGCTGCCAATCATCTGCTTGCCCAGGAACAGGCCGGCACGCAAAGTACACATCACGCCCCCACTGCCACCAGCGTGATCTTTCTCTACATGGACGGCGGTGTCTCCCAGGTTGATTCCTTCGACCCCAAACCAGAGCTCGACCGTCAGCACGGCAAACCATTCCCTGCCCGCATCGAACCGACTCAGTTCAACAACATCGGCAACACCCTCGCCAGTCCCTGGAAGTTCAAAAACCACGGTCAATCGGGCATCCCCGTCTCCGATCTGTTCCCGGAAATCGCGAAACACGTCGATGACATGGCCGTGATTCGTTCCATGACGTCCAACTTCCCGGAACACACGAACGCCAACTATTTCCTGCACACCGGTTCCGGCCTGCAGGGGCGTCCCTCCATGGGCGCGTGGTTCGGCTACGGACTCGGAAGTGACTGCCAGGACCTGCCACATTTTGTCATTCTCAACGGTGGGCTCATCCCCCCCGGCGGGCTCGACAACTTCGGCAGCGGCTTCCTCCCCGCCAGCTGGCAGGGCTCCGTCTTCGGGCTCGGCAATC
>JBJTOP010000269.1:0-26762 GCA_046074645.1 Planctomycetaceae bacterium
CAATCCCCCGGTAACGGTACGCACGACCTCAATGTGCACACGACCTCAAAGTGCGTGACACCTGAGGTGCACGCGGCACCTGAGGTGCATGGCACCTGTCGCGAAAATTCCAGAGATTTTATTGGTATGCGCATCATTTTGTGCGGCACAGGGGACAGTCCCCGCGGACACGGCGGAAGCTGTGCAACAGCGGCGGCTGGCCGGGCGGTAGAATCGTCACAAACCGAAGAGTCCCCAGAAACCGCAACAACTGTGCTGTTGCGAGGGACAGTCCCCGCAGTCACAGACACAGGGGAAATGAGGTAGGCCGCGGCCGGCAAAAAGGGGCTCGTCACGGCCCCAAGGTGCATGGCACCTGTTGCGAAAATCCCAGAGATTTTATTGGTATGCGGATCATTTTGTGCGGCACCGGGGACAGTCCCCGCGGACACGGCGGAAGCTGTGCAACAGCGGCGGCTGGCCGGGCGGCAGAATCGTCACAAACCGAAGAGTCCCCAGAAACCGCAACGAGGGGCATGCAGGTGCCATGCACCTTGGCCTCGCCCCCAATTGTTTCAAATCCCAGGGCGAGGCTGGGGCGTGCCAACGCCGCCAGAACCGTATCAGGAGCGCACCAAAGTCTGACGGGCCGATTGACATCGACCGCACGCCAAACTGCGTTTTTGTGACTGGATCCAGCCGCGGCATGTCAACTGGCAGGCGGAACTGAAATCTCCCAATTTGCCCGTGTTCGCGCCGTTTCACCAGCCCAGCCTCGCCCCACCAGGGCCTCACCCATCCTTTCACGGGATTCGAGAGAACTTCAAGGCCCTTGGGCGCTCGCCGCATAGCTTCCGCGCCCGCGAGTGCGGCTTATCCGGCTGGTTGAAGTTATTAGCCCTGCGTCGGGCATACGGCGATCATGGAGCCGGCTCAGACGTACCCGTGCAGCGGCCCGCCAGGTGCTCCGAGACGATCGACTCGCCGAACAATTTCGGGATCAGATATCAGCGGGGGTGCCATGTGCGGCTTAAGCCGCGCATCGATCACCAGAGGTCCGCGGCATCCCCAGTGCTTGCTCTCGATAAAGTCATCCACCCCATAGATATCCGCCGCCGGATTGCTTCGTGTGAAAGTCACCCAGAGGAAGTTCCGGAGCGACTCTGAGCAGAATTGACTGTCTTCCGTCAGCACAATTAACGGCCAGCCTTTGAAGGGACCATGTTCGTGCCCACCCAGTTGCCGGACAGCTTCAGCCAGTTCGTGACAGAATCGTTCCGGAACTCCGTCAGACTCGTGCGGGCCTGCACCATGAGCCGGGGCTGTGACGGCAAGGACTCCGGGAAAACACATCAGTGGCTTTGAAAATCCGGCCGGAAGTGGAAGGTCGGAGGTGACCGTGGAATTCAACGTCCTGCGCGGTCGCCCGCAGGCGGCCACCACCAACTTCGATCCGGAATTCAGTCCGGTGCCGGAGTAGTCCAGCGTATCCATTGTGGTGCAGGTCTGGAAATGCAGATCGCGGGTCCAGTCCACGCGTTCAAGAATGTGTCCGAAGAATTCCGCGATCTCGTGAATATCCAGATCCGGACGATCCTCACGAGCCGTGATCCAGAGATATTTTGCGAGCGAAAGCTGGCCCTGACCGAGGATGGCGTTGGCATTTGTCAGCAGTTCCTGCGGCCGCCGCTCACTGGCCCACGGAACGTAACGCTCACTGCCGATCGCCAGCAGCAGCGGGTGCACTCCCGAGGCGTCCACGGCGTGCACGGCGTGGACACCCGGCAACACAGCGGAAATCGCCGGTCCGGTCAGATCATGGATCAATGCTCCAAAGATCGTGTCTTCCTGAGGCGGACGCCCCACGACGGTAAACGGCCAGACGGCGTCCTTGCGGTGATATACGGCGTCCACGTGCATCACCGGAAAATCGTGTGCCAGACTGTAATAGCCCAGATGATCGCCAAACGGACCTTCGGGAAGCAGGCGAGAAGGATCAACGGTGCCGGAAATGCAGAAGTCGCATTCGGCGGCGATCATCGGACGGCCGGGCATTCGCACCATTCGCACGGCCCGCTGCGACAACGCCCCGGCAAAAGCAACCTCTGGAAAATTGTCCGGAAGCGGCATGACTGCAGCTACGGCCAGCGATGGAGGCCCCCCGACCAGCACATTCACTCGAAACGGCACCCCCTTTGCAATCGCTGCCGCGTGATGGAAGCCGATACCCCTGTGCAGTTGATAATGCAGGCCAATTTCCGTGTTCATCCGGTACTGGTTCCCGCTGAGCTGAACACGGTACATACCGATATTTGACCCAAGATAACCGGGGCGATCGGGATGTTCCGTGTAAACCTGCGGCAGCGTCACGAAGGCTCCACCATCCATCGGCCAGCTTTTCAGCAGCGGCAGTTGGTCGATGGTTGTGCGGCATTCCATCACGGGGCCAGTTCTGCGGGGAGCGAACCGCATGCTGAACAGGGTCTTCAGCGTCCCGGGAATGCGCGCTGGGTTCTTCAGGAGGTAGGCCGGATCTTTTTTCAGCTGGACCAGAGTCCCCACGGACTTGAGGGCGTCGCGGAAGATGAACCGAGCCCTCTCAAGCGTTCCAAAGAGGTTGCTGGCCATCGGGAATTTGCAGCCAGCGACGTTTTCAAAAAGAATCGCTGGGCCGCCTCGTTCGCACACGCGCCGATGAATTTCCGCTGCCTCAAGGTCCGCACTGACCTCGCACTTCACACGCAGCAGTTGGCCGGTGCGGTCCAGGTCACGCAGACATTCCTGCAGATTGCGATATCCCATCTGACCCTGCCATCTGGAAAAACCGTGACATTCACATCAACAGACTTCGGTATGTCCCGGAAGGATGGGTGGTGAATTAACGGAAATTCGGCCAATGAGGCACAGAAGTCGTTCCGCCACCAGCAAACCATCGGCAATTTGTCATCCTCCCTGCAGCGAGGCTCGGCGAACAATACGCCCCTGACTCGGCCGCAGAATGCATCGGTTTGCTGGCATCCGCCAGTATAAAACCTGCCCATCTCCCCATAAATTCCCTCGAACGGCAAATAAAAAACGAGGATTTGTTCACCGATGTCCACTTTTTTGATGAAGTTCCGGCTCCGGATCCCTAACCTCGAGGCTTATCAAAAGCCATGAATTCTGGAAATCCCCAATGTCACCCACCGAAGATTCACAGGCCCTGCAAAATCCCGACGAACCCACCGATCGGATGCTCGTATCCAGGCTTCGTCGGGGCGACGAAGCCGCAGCCGCAGAACTTTACCGCCGTTATGCTGCGCGGCTGCACGGACTTGCCGACCGCCAGATGTCTGCCGGGATTCGCCGAACGCTTGAACCCGATGACATTGTCCAAAGCGCATTCCGCAGTCTTTTTCGAGGTGTGTCCGCCGGATCCTACCAGGCGCCGGAAGGAAATTCACTTTGGAGCCTGCTGGCGATCATCGCCATCCACAAGGTCCGGCGAAAGGCCAGCCGCGATCGCAGCGTTGTTGCGAAATCTTTCCCCGGGAAGGATGGCGAAATGCCTTCTTCACAGCAAATTGCCGCAACGGTTTCCGAACAGCAGTTTGAAAGTTCCCTGAGTGAGGCGATTGAATTCCTGCAGCCACAGGAGCGGGAAATCGTGGAATTACGAGTCCAGGGTTTCACCGTGGAAGAAATCAGTGAGCGTGTCGGTCGAAGTGGTCGCACAATCGAACGCACACTGCAGCGGATCCGAGAGAAACTCTCGGACAGACTGCTTCAGGAGTGCGACGGATCGGAAGAAGACGACTGAATTTACGCCCTGTTCGGAAAAATGGCGGGTTTTCACGAAATTCTGGCCTTCAGTTTCCAGCGGCAGACCAAATTACCACCTGCCGGATCCATTGTGCACGTCTTTCTGAAGTTGCCAAAGGACAGTCCCCGTTGGTAAATCACGGCGGCAAACTTCTGCGTTCCCCCAACCCTTTCCGCCCTTTCCCTTGCGAGGTTGCTGATGCAGACTGCCGCAGAAAAGCTGCAGGTCATCGATGATGCGATCGAACAGTTCGAGCAGCGATGGCACCCGGACGGAGGGGACCTCATTCAGCAAACAGCCGAGGCTGCCGGACTCCCGTCCGACTCACAACTGCTGGCGGAATTGATCCGAGTCGATATCGACCGTCGCTACGCCGCTGGCAGGGACGTTGACCTGCAGGATTACTTCCGACGTTTTCCAAACATCAGCCGCGAAGCTTCCCACGTTGCAGCGATCTGCTTCGAGGACTACCGTGTCCGCAGGCAGCGCCGCAAGTCTTGTCCCCCTGGTCGCTGGGCCGAATTTCAAGCTGTCGAATCAGAAGCGTGGTTCAGGGAACTTCAGTCTGAGACGCAGATCACGACGGCTTCGGGCCACGTGGAATTTCCATCTACTGCTTCATTCATCAGTTCCCAGTTGCTCCCTGGTGAAGCAGCGTTTGCTCCCGCTGCCGTGCCGCATTCGTCGGAAAGGATCGGAGATTTCGAGCTGGTTGCATTACTTGGTGAGGGCGCATTCAGTCGTGTTTACCTCGCCCGTCAAACCTCGCTTGGACGCCGCTACGTGGCCGCCAAGGTCGTGAATCGCCCGATGCAGGAGCCGTACAACCTGTCACGCCTGCAGCATACGGGAATTGTGCCCCTGTATTCCTGTCACGAAGCTGAGGGGCGCTGGGTGCTGTGCATGCCCTACAGCGGTGCCACAACGCTCGCCCGCTGGCTCAGAGAGGTCAAAAGTCCAGAACACCGGACCGGCGAAAGCCTCAGGAACTCCGTCGAAGCTGCCCAGACACGTCTCACATCCCGCAACGAATCCCTGCCGGTGGGGCTGAACAATCCGACTGCCGACGTAGTGCAGTCTCTGAAACGCTGGCACCGGGCAGCCTCCGGACCACTGCTGCATTTGCAGTCAATGAACAGCAGTCGCCTGGCGCTGTGGATTTTTCGCAGGCTTGCCAGTGCGTTGGCACACGCACACCAGCGCGGGCTGGTTCACGGCGACCTGAAACCAGCCAACATTCTGATCCGGAACGATGGCGAACCGGCGCTCATCGACTTCAACTTGTCGCAAAGCACCGAGTCACGACAGCGAGTCTGGGTGGGCGGCACCATGCCGTATCTGGCCCGCGAACAGCTTCAGCAGCTATTGACGAAATCAGCCGGACCGCCACGTCCCGAATACGACATCCACGCGCTCGGCGTGATCATGTTTGAAATCCTCGAAGGTCGGCTGCCGTTTCGGGCAGCAGCCAATACAAGTGCCGAAGAGCTTCAGGCGGCCCTGAACAGCCATGAACAGCCGCCGGAATTTACGACCAGCAACGGATCACCTGGCCTTCGTGCCATTGTGTCTGCCTGCCTCGCTCCAGGTCCGGCCGGAAGCTATCCGACCGCCGTCGAACTGCTTGCTGACATTGACTGTGAAATTGCCAATCAGCCCCTGAAGCGAACCCGCGAATCGTTCGTCAGGGGCCAGCTGCCCAAAACACTCCGACGGTATCCTCGAGCGTTCTCCGGAGGCTTTATCACCGCTGCAGCGCTCATGGCCATCGGACTGCTTGGATTCTGGCTGGTGGTAACGCGACAGACTCAACATCGGTTAGAAGCCTCCGTACGAGCCCAAAAACTCGTGGCCAATTCAGAAAAAGCCTCGGCTGCTCTGTTATATTCCCGAATGGAAAACAGCTCCGCAGCGGCTCCTTCCTCTAATGAACTCCTGCATAGCATTCTTCAGGCCATCGACTGTCAGCCACAGGACTCTTTCCATGAGAAGTGGCATGAAGTGGAATCCCGGCTGACAGCCACAGAACGCGACAATGCACGCAACTGTATGATCTTTCTGACAATCGTCGCAGCGGATGCCCGTGTCAGAGAGTCGCGAGACAATGTCCACAGAGACAGCACCGACGAGGCAGGCCAACAGCTTGATCCCGTTGCTGAAGCTCAGATTCGCAGCATCCTCTCTGTGCTTCCGCTCAGTCTTCAAAACAGTCGAATTACTGATTGTTTGTTGAACCCGTCCCCCGTCTCCGTCGACAATTCCTCAATGCCCCTCGTGGCCTCAGGCGACATTCCGGTCTCCACGTCAATTACTGCACTCGATGAAATTCTCGCCGCTATGCGGCTGTCAAACAGCGGACAGGACGACGAAGGCCTGCGGTTGCTTGAAAAAACAAGCCCAACGGGAAGCCTTGCAACAGTTCACTGGTTGCTCCGTGGCCAACTCCAGCACCGCCTTGGCAAGTATCGTGAGGCCGCGGCCGCATTCTCCATTATTCTGAATGAGCAACCGGATTTTGAGCCTGCGCTGTTATGCCGGGGTATCTCGCTGCTCGCCCGGGGATTCTATCGCGAGGCAGAAGCAGATTTCAGCAGGGCCATCGAAAATAATCCCAGACTCGCTGATGCACTGATTCACCGCTGCTTCGTGCGACAGTCAGTGAAGGACTTCGACGGGGCCCTCGAAGATCTCGCAAAAGCATTGCAGCTTCGCCCCAAATCGAATCGCTGCTTCCTCATTCGCGCCCGCCTTTATCAAAAGCTCAATCGCACCACTGAAGCGGAGTCTGACCTTGAGCAGGCTCGTCTGCTCCCCGCAGAGTCGCAGGAAGATCGCGTCGCACGTGCGTCTGCTCTGGTCGCAGTCGATCCGAAAGCCGCCCTGAACGAGCTGCAGACAACTGAGAAGCTCTTCGGACCGCAAATCCCTGTTCTCCAGTCAATGGCGCACGTGCTCTCGGAACATCTGCAACAACAGGAACAGTCACTCGCTGCACTGAATCGACTTCTTGAGCGTCGCCCCAATTACCAAAAGGCACTGGCCGGACGAGCAGTTCTGCACGCGCGGGCCGGAAATGCTGAAGCATCCATCGCCGACATCCGCAAGCTCTTAGAGACGCCCCCCTCCCTCTCCGGTGATCTCATGTTTCAGGTCGCGTCCGCCTGGTCCCTCTGCTCGAAAAATCAGCCTGAACTGCGGACACAGGCCTGGAAATGGCTGACTCGCGCGGTCGTCGCCGGCTACGGCACCGCTTTGCTCGACACAGACCCCGATCTCGAACCACTGCGAGACGATCCGGAGTTCGCGACGATTCGTCGAACAGCATGGCTGCTGGAGGGGAAAAAGCCAGCTCGCGACTAATCTTCATCCCTTTTCCAAAAATCATGGAATTCCTGGCGGGCAGCGGAAGCCAATCGGCCTTCTATGTCCAACCAGCGGACCCCCGGCGTGTAACGGCTCGTTACTGCCTGCAAATCCATGATTTTGGAAAGAGGCTGTCCATGTTGCGATCTCAGCGCCGCCGACCCGCGTCTCGCATCTCCAGCACGGTCTCGGCTGTCTCTGTCGAGCATCTCGAAGGCAGGCAACTGCTGGCTGCTTTCGGCAATGCCTGGGCCGATCCCAGAAACATCAGCATCAGCTTTCCCGCCGAAAACACACCAATCGGCTCGGCCAAAAACAGCCTCCGCACAACCCTCGATGCGGTCGCACCCCGACTTGAATGGCAAACCGCCATCCTCCGCGCGGCGCAGACCTGGGCCGAAAATGCCAACATCAACATCGGGCTCGTCCCCGATCGTGGTGACAACTTCGGTGCCGTTGGACTCGCCTCCAATGACCCCCGCTTCGGCGAAATTCGCATCGGCGCATTCCCTCAAAGCCGCGTCGTTGCCAACGCGGTCGCCAACCTTCCCATCTCCGGTACGTGGGGTGGCGATATCCTGCTCGACAGCACAGAACGCTGGGCTGTTTCAAATTCCAATTCACAACAGGCCAACACCGGCAACAATGCGAACTCCGCTGCTGGTACCATCGACCTGTACACCATTGCTCTCCACGAACTTGGGCATTCACTGTCCCTCGGCGAAGCATCCACCACCGGTCCCGTCATGTCCCCCAGCTACACCGGGCCGCGCAGCTACCTCACCGCCGCCGACATCTCCGCAATTCAGGCCGTCTACGGCGCCCGACAGGACCCCTTCGAAACCACCCCCAACAATACCAGCACCACGGCAACTCCGCTCTCTTTCAACAGTTCCGCCACGGCAGCCCAGCGACTTCAAATCCCCGGCAGCCTCAAAGACTCCAGTGACGTCGATGTGTACTCTTTCCAAACCCTGCCCGGTCACTCCTCCGCAACTGTCACGCTCTGGGCCGCCGGTATCAGCCTCCTGGATTCGGAAGTCGAAGTCCACCGCGCAAACGGTGGTCGCATCGACCTGCAGCGTGCTGAAAGCATCTTCCGCAACAACGTTCGCATCAGCCTCAGTCAGCTCTCTGCCGGCGAAACCTACTTCGTCTCCGTGCGAAAAAACAACAACACCGCCTTCGCTGTCGGAGACTACCGGCTTGACCTCGATTTTCGCCCAACTGGTCAACTGGCATCTGTGATTCCGGCTCCCCATGATGCCGATCCCTACATGGTCAAACGCCGTTTAGCCAACACCGAGTCGGCCGCCATTCTGCAGGGACTCAGCTCAGCATTGATTGATCCCGAAACCACCAGTAACGAAACGCCGGCAACCGCAACCCGCCTTGACAGCGGAATCGGTTTTGCAAGCGGTACCCACTACGAAGCAATCGGGTCGCTCGCGTCTGCATCGGACCGAGACTTCTACACGATCAAAGCACCAGCTGCCGTTGGTGGTGTCCTGAATGTTGATCTCGCTCCTCTTGGAGCAACGCCGGTGAACGCCGAGCTCTACGTAATGAACGCCGCTGGTGATCGGCTGGCTGCCCGCATGATCAGAAATGCAGATGGCACCGTCCAGGTCCAGGTCCAGCAGCCTGTCGCCTCAGAAACCTACCTCATCGGCGTCCGCACTGCCCCCGGTGCCACTGTCACTACAGGTAACTATGCTCTTACCGCTGACTTCTCCACTGCCGCGGCGACCATGACCACCGTGCTGCAGGCCAGTGTTGCTGTCGGACAGCAGCGGACCGTACTGCTCACCTCAAACAAGTCACAGCTGTTCCGTATTGACCTCGCAGCGGCTGCCGGTTCCGTCCAGCAGGGCGCACAACTCAGCCTCATCAATGCGGCTACTGGCGAATCCATCAAGAGTCTCGGAACGATCGCTGGCAGCTCAGGCAGTATGTTCGTATGGCTGCCCGCCGGCGAATACTTCCTCGTCGTCTCTGGAATCAGCTGCGATAAGTCCCCCTTGCCAGCACTCGGTTTTACCCTCAAAACCGATGTTATCAGCGCCGACGAAGGCCCCGGTATCGACGACGGTACCAGCGTACCAACGCCCGACGAAGATCCCTACACCACTACGGTCCTGCCTGAACTCGATTCAGGTGCGTCAGTTGGTGATCTCAGTGAAGATCCCTGGGAAGGTAATTTGCTTCTCGACGCACTCGAAAAATTCGCCCTGCTGCTCCTCGGCCCCTGACTCGCCGCGTTGAGCCTTACCACCACGGTGACGGTCGCCGGAAGACGTGCAGATTCCTGGGTCGTGATCAGTGAATAACCGTGGCCCCCCTTCCCCAACCGGTGCAACACCACGTTGCAAATCCGCAACACTGTCAAACAGTCAATTACACTTTGTTTGACTCGGCAATCACTCAACCGAACCGCAAATCCAACCGACGGTCCAGGATCAAAAAATCACTGGCCAAATCACCTGAAAATTCATCCTTTCGTCGCTGAATCCACTCCGGCACTGCTTTTGCATTAAAGACCCCCAACAGAGTGTTGTTGCACTTGTTCAACACCGTCTCACTGTCTGGGGTTCTGCTCCGTGAAACTCTCAAATCTGCCCGAAATCGCGGCGCTGATGTCCGCTCACAGCCGCTGCTTCATCGAACGACGGGATTCCGTTCCCGTGCAGATCATCGGCGACTATTACGTCCACAGTCGCAATCGCTTCAACCGCTGGATGCGGCTCCTCGCTGACCACTCGGCAGGGCTCCTTTGCAATCCTCCCACGTCACCGGGGCGGCACCGCGACGCTTCGCACGGCCTTCACCCACTCACCGAACTTGCCCAGCACATCTTCATCAACGAGATGGCAGCCCGCGTCTGGTTGCTGCTCCTCATAGCCGGCGATCGTTTCAACCGTCGCCAGGAAACCGAAGCCCTCGCCCGAAATCTCCTCAGCGGATACCTGACACTGCGCCGCCGAACCGCCGAAATCGTCATTCACAACGAAGCGCTCCCGGCTCCACAGCGATTCATCGTCCAGGATCTCCGCAAGACGACCGAAACCTGGACCGATCTGCTCTGCTGCAGTTCCATGGCCCGCTTCGATCTCTGGTCGCTCGCCTTTAACCCCGAAGACGCACAACGAAACGCCCAGCTGCGGCTCTCAGGCGATCTCCCCGCTCCCAGCTCCGTCGCCTGGCAGTTTCTCCTCGAAGAACTCCGCGAAGCCTTCTCCATCGATTCCATCCACACCCTCCACGCGCATCCGGATGATCGACGGATCCTCCGGCTCATGCTCTCCAGCTTCCCCCGCACCGCCGGTCGCACTGGCCTGCTCTCGGGACAACCCGCCTGATCCACGCCGCATTTCAGTTGAATTCCCGCGACTGCTCTCCGAAGATACCGACAGTACGGTACCCGCCGCACGATCTTCGGAGCCCCTGAAATGCTGACACCCTATTCGTTCCGCCCAACGACCATCAGCCTCTGTCTGCTCATGGCCGGCCTGCTCTCCGGCACCTCCGCCGCTCAGGAACTTCGCATTCTTCCGGCCGAGCTGACCCTCTCAGGCTCCCGCCTCCCTCACCATGTTCTGATAGAAACCTTTCGCAACGGTCAGGCTGAAGGCCCCGCTCCTGATTCCGTCCGGATCATCAGTGACAACCCGGAAATCGTCCGCGTCGAAGGTCGTACCATTATTCCGGTCACGGATGGCTCGACCTTCATTCGAGTTGCCGACTCGCCTGCGGCAACTCCCGCCAAAGTCACCGTCTCCGGTACTCAGAATCAAACCAGCTGGTCCTTCCGTCGCCACGTCGAACCCGTGCTTGCACGGCAGGGCTGCAGCTCCGGAGCCTGCCATGGTGCCCTCGCCGGAAAAGGCGGGTTCCGGCTTTCACTTCGTGGCTACGATCCCGATCGCGACTTCTTTACAATCGTCCAGCAGCAACAAAGCCGACGCGTCGAACTGCTTGATCCCACCTCCAGCCTGCTGCTCACCAAACCCACCATGACGGTCCCACACCGCGGTGGTCTGCGCCTCCAGCCAGATTCCGGCGGCTACAGAATCCTCGCGGAATGGATCGCGGAAGGCGCCCAGGGGCCACTCGCTGACGAACCAGCCCTGCAGAAGCTCGAAGTCATCCCCGAACGCGTTATCCTCCTCAAAGGTCAGCTCCAGCCGCTGCTCGTTCGCGCCCACTACGCAGACGGTCAGATCGAAGACGTCACCCAGTTCGCTCGCTTCACGTCCGCAGCCGAAGCCGTCGCCACTGTGGACGAAAACGGAGTTGTCCAGGTAGCCGGGGCCGGCGAAGGCGCCGTGACTGCGTGGTTCTCCAGCCGAATTGTCATCGCTGGCGTCACCGTCCCCTTCCCAAACACCATTCCACCCGAAGTCTACACCGCGGCACCACAAAGAAACCTCATCGACCAGCACGTCCTGCCGCAACTCCAGCGACTCAACCTCGTCCCCTCGCCCCGCTGCAGCGACGAAGTCTTCATTCGCCGCGCGTTCCTGGATACCATCGGTACCCTCCCCACAGCCGATGAAGTTCGCAGCTTTCTTGGCAGCACCGACCCCTCCAAACGCGATCAGCTCATCGAATCACTCCTGCAGCGTCCCGAGTTCGTCGATTACTGGACCTATCGCTGGTCCGACCTCCTGCTGCTCAACGGAACCGAACTTCGGCCCGAAGCCATTCAGGCCTGGTACAAATGGATTCACAACCGCGTCTCCAGCAACCAGCCGTGGGACCAGTTCGTCCGCGAAATCGTCACCTCCAACGGCTCCAGTCTCGAGAACGGCGCCACCAACTTCTTCGCACGCCACCAGGCTCCTGAAGATATGGCCGAAAACGTCAGCCAGGCGTTCCTCGGACTTTCCATCGGCTGCGCTCGCTGCCACAACCACCCGCTCGAAAAATGGACCAACGACCAATACTACGCATTCGCCAATCTCTTCGCCCGCGTCCGCGCCAAAGGCTGGGGCGGTGACTCCCGAAATGGCGACGGTAAACGCACTATCGTCAACGCATCCTTCGGAGAACTCGTTCAGCCTCGTACCGGCAAGCCCCAAAAACCTGCTCCCCTTGATGCCACACCTCTCGAATTTGACGCACCCGGCGATCGCCGCGAATACCTCGCTGCGTGGCTCACCAGCCCCGACAACACCCTCTTCGCTCGTTCCATCACCAATCGCGTCTGGAAAAACTTCTTCGGCACCGGACTGGTTGAACAGGTGGACGACATGCGTGGCTCAAACCCCGCTGTCAACGAACAGCTCCTCGCCGCCACCGCTGAACATCTCACCCAGAACAAATATGACCTCAAATCTCTGATGCGGCTGATCCTCCAGTCAGAAGCATGGCAGCGCAGCAGCCAGACGCTCCCCGAAAACGCCGGTGATCAACGCCAGTACTCCCGCTACTTCCCCCGCAGACTCCCCGCCGAAGTCCTCCTCGATGCCGTCTCCCAGGTCACCGACGTCCCCACCGAATTCAATCAGATTCTCTACCCCGGAAACGACCGCAAACCGACCACTGCCTACCCCCGCGGAACCCGTGCGATCCAGCTGAGTGATTCTGCCGTCGAATCATGGTTCCTCCAGACCTTCGGCCGAAACCAGCGACGCATCACCTGCGAATGCGAACGCTCCGATGAACCCAGCCTCGTTCAGGTCCTGCACCTTTCCAACGGTGACACCGTCAACCAAAAACTCGCCGTCGCCGACAACCGACTTGGACGCTGGCTCAAAGACTTCCCCGATCACTCCGCACTCCTCAACGAAGTCTTCCTCGTGTGCCTCGCCCGACTCCCCTCAGCAGACGAATCCAGCCAAATCCTCCCACTGCTCATGGATGCCAGCCCCGAACAAAAACGCGAAGTCCTTGAAGACCTCGTCTGGAGCATCGTCGGCAGCCGCGAATTTCTGTTCAATCACTGAAGCAGCAAACTCCCGATTTCGTAAAATAACACGACCCCCAGCACGTCAATCATCGCCGCGATCAGCGGATTCGACATAATCGCCGGATCCATCCCCAGACGACGGAACAGCAGCGGAAACAAAGTACCGGCCGATGTCCCCAGTGACACCACCGTGATCACCGTGATGGCAATGACTGCCGACTCCCACGGTGTTCGACCAAACCACAGCCAGGCCACGCTGAAGTCCATCAGCGCCAAAGCCCCGCCAAGGCTGAGCCCCACAAGGAATTCTCGCCCCACCAGAGGCACATCGATCCCCGATCCACGACCGTTCCTGGGATCAGTCGGCTGCAAGGCAAACATCCGAATAAAGAGCGTCGCTGACTGAGAACCCGCGTTGCCACCACTGGCCATCACCAATGGCAGAAAGAGCAGAATCAGGGATGTCAGTCCCGCAGACGGAGCCACCGCCACCCCGGAACCTCCGCCACCATCGGTTGCCAGACGATAGTGGTCAATCACATGCGCGTTCATCAGCGCAACCACCGACAAAAACAACAGCCAGACTCCACGCTTCCACAAAATCACCGGCAGTGGAGTGTCCTGATAGGTGTCCTCCAGCGGCGCTACAGCGCTCTGCAGATACGCATCCTCTGTCGCCTCTTCCTGCACCACATCGAGCGCGTCATCGTGCGTCACGATACCCACCAGACGGTCAGCCTCGTCGACAATCGGAACGGCGATGAAATTGTATCGCGCCAGCAGCTGAGCGGCGACTGCACGCGGCTCTGTCGCCCGCACCCGGATCGGCTCCCGCTGCATGATTCCCGACAGCTGCGCATCCGGTCGAGCAAGTATCAGCTGACGCAGAGAAATGAAGCCTTCGAGATGTCGGTCTTCGCCAAGAATGTACACGTAGTAAATCGTCTCACTGTCAGGAGCCTGCTGACGAAGGCGACTGAGTGCATCCTGAACAGTGATGGCAGCCGGGAGCGATGCATATTGGGTGGTCATCACCGCGCCCGCACTGTCTTCGTCATACGAGAGCAGTCGCCGAATCTCGTTGCGCTCGGCCTGAGCGATCATTCGCAGCGCGTCCTCCCGACGGGTCTCCGGGAGCCGGGACAGGAGGTCCACACGGTCGTCCGCAGACATCCACTCCAGCAGATGCGACAGCCGGGAAGAATCCAGCGATTCAACGAGCTCCGTCTGCCGCTTCAGCGACAGGAATTCGAAAATCTCGACCCGCAGCTGATCACCGGACTGGTCGAGAATTGTCCAGATCTGGGGATCTTCGAGCTCCTCGAGGATTTCGGCGACTGCAGCGGGGTGCACCACGCCACAGAAGGCGGCCAGGCCCTGCAGGTCACCTTCGTCGAGCATCATGCGGACGTCGGGAAGGATCAGATTCTGGTAGGCGTCCTGCATCGGAGAACCCTCCGTCGGCGGAACGTAAGACCGTCTTCAAATGTGGGGCGAAAAAAAATCCCTGCGGGGGACGCCGGCAGGGATCTGAATTCAACAGGGCACCGCGGTCGTGCTGGGATCAGCGTTTGGAGAACTGGAAGCTGCGACGAGCTTTGCGGAAGCCATACTTTTTGCGTTCCACCATGCGGTCGTCGCGGGTGAGAAGGCCCGAAGTCGCCAGATCGTGATGCCAGGACGGGTTCATGCCCTGCAGGGCGCGAGCGACACCGAGGACGATGGCGCCGGTTTGTCCGGTCAGACCGCCACCCTGCACACGCACCGACACGTCCACGGCGCCGACTTTGCCCACGACCTTGAGCGGAACCATGACGCTGTCACGGTCACGCTCGATTCGCAGGTATTCAGTCAGATCACGACCGTTCACAATAAACTTGCCAGTCCCTTCCTTGATACGAACGCGAGCGACAGAGGTTTTGCGACGCCCGGTCCCCATGGCAACGCCGAACCGGTCCACCTTACCGCGAATGGTGGGTTGCCATGACGGATCTGCCGGGGCAACCGGGGCAGAACCGATGGTGAGTTCCGGGAGGCTGGAGGACGGCATTTCGGGTGCCATGTCGGTGTCAGCGGATGTGTCTGTGCTCATGAGATCTCAATCACCCCAAAAACGTATCAATCAAAATTGCCCGGGGATGCCAGATTACTTCTTTGCTTTCGGACGCGGCATCAGATGAGCCGGGAAAGGCTTGGCCTGCTGCGCCTGATGCGGGTGATCTGTACCCGTGAAAATTCGCAGTTTTGACAGCATGTGCCGGCCGAGCTTGTTCTTCGGAAGCATCCGACGGACAGCCTCGTGAAGCAGTTGATCAGGGCGCTTTTCCCACATCTCAACCGCCGAACGCACTTTACGGCCCCCGGGAAAACCCGTGTAGTGGTCGTACTGCTTTTTAGCCATCTTCGTCGTCAGGTAAGGCACCCGAGCATGCTGCATGGCGCTGCCGCTGAACCGCACTCGCTCGCAGTTCAGCACGATCACATAGTCGCCACCGTCCACGTGCGGGGTGTATTCGGGGCGGTGCTTACCCATCAAAACCGTGGCAATCTGAGTTGCGAGACGGCCAACAACCTGATTGTCCGCATCGACCACATACCAGTCACGGTCGTAGACGTCTTCCTTGCGGACCATCGAAGTCTTACCAAGCGCCAGCATGAACCATCTTTCCTTCGCCCGCTGTTGTCAGCAGAAACAAAATCAGACTCGCCACCCGATTTTACCCAAATTGAAGGAAATCGAGGCGCCAGCCTGCACGTGAAACGCATGAACAGCACCCGAAATCGTGTTCACCAATGTCGAATGCCAGTAGTCTTACCAATTCCAGACACCTGTTATCGGCGCAGAATTATGGGCAAGTCGAGCAGGATAATCGATTCCCGGCAGAGAATCAATCCTGCGATCCCGATTTCGCTGCCGAGAACGACAGGTTTTCCCCGCTCCAATCGCACGCCCCCGCCCAATTCCACCGCGTTCCGCATGACTCCAGTGGGTTTTCTGCGCCCGCTTCTGTATCCTGAATCCCCTGCACCCCTTGAAGTGTCCAACACAGTCCACCCCCACACCCACCCCCAAAAGCCGTTCCTGTGCCTACTCCCTTCGAACGTCCCATTACCGAACCGCCCGCCCTCCACTGGAAGCCCGAAATCTGGCGACCCAAATCCCCAAAGCTCTCCAGCCTTCGCAGCTCTGCCCGGAGGTCTTTCCAGCAGGCGTCGGCACAGTTCCTGCGCGCTCTGGCTCAAATCGCAGAACTGTCCGACCTGCAACTGCCACTTCCCCCTACCGCCAATCCCAACCCCGATTCCACACCCCTCCTCCTGACTGGTCATCAGCCGGTCATTTTCCATCCTGGCCTGGTCTTTAAATATCAGCTCACCCAGGCCGTTGCGGCCTCCCACCACTGCACAGCGGCAGCCCTCGTCATCGACACCGATGAAGGGGATCCCGGCGTGTTCGAAGTCCCTCGGCCGGCCACACTCAATTCATCTCTGACACGACTGGCGCCGCCCGCTCAGTTGCCCGTACCAGCACTCCGACGCACTCTGAGCACCTTCTCGGCCGGCCCCGGGCTGTACGCGGCCTGCCGGCTGGCCCCGCGTTCCCGGCGATCCGAAGTCACAGCCGACGTCCTCCAGGCACTCCGCTCAGCTGAGTGCCTCGCCGCAGCCACTGCCTTTTCCGAAACGGCAGCCCACTATGCCCGGCTCCCTGACGATCTGCCGATGACCGCCGCCAACACGCTCATCCGTCGCGCCGCCGGAATTGGCAGCGGAATGGCTGAAGTACCGCTCACAACCGTCTGCGGGCTCCCCGAAGTGCTCAGGTTCTTCTCCGACCTGCTCGCCACCGCCCCCGCTTTTCACCAGACATACAACACTGTCCTCACTGACTGGCGACAGCAACAGGGAATCCGCAATGACGCCAACCCCTTTCCCAACCTGAGATCTGCCCCAAACGCCCTCGAACTGCCCTTCTGGTTGGTGGATCCCCGGAAGGGCACTCGGGCCGTCGCCTGGCTGCACACCCCTGCTTCCCCCAGTTCCCACAGCCCCTCGATCGGCAATGAATACCAGACGGTCGCCGAACTGCCCCACGGATTTGAAGCCGAAACGCTGCTCTCACTGCAACTGGCCGGTCAGCTTCTCGTACCCCGCGGAGCACTCATCACAGCCACCCTGCGGCTGCTCTTCAGTGACCTCTTCATTCACGGACTCGGTGGCGGTCACTACGATCCCGCCACGGATGAACTCATTCGCCGCTGGTGGCAGGAATCTCCGCCCCCGTTTGCCGTGGCCAGCGCTTCAATGTGCCTGTTTCCGGTCGAGCGAACTGCCGTGCGGCAGCTGCTGGAATTCCGCAGTCACTACCGGGATCTGCAGTTCAACCCCGGTCGCTACCTTGATCAGCCCGTATTTTCCGGCGCACACGCGGCAGAAATCCGTGGTCTCCTGGAACAAAAGCAGAAAGCCGTTGAAGAATTGGCGCAACACCGAGCCACCGGGACATCCGGTCGCGAAACGGGCCGTCGCCTGCAGCAGTTGTCGGATGCCATTCGCACTCAGGTCACCCGAATCCTGCAGCCACACAGGGAGGCCATCGATAACCTCTCCGAAGAAACGGTGTCCACTGTCGAGTCACGGACGTGGCCATGGTTCTTTTTCCCAGGTGACTGGGACCTGACAACCCGCGGATGTGTCATCGCCACATCCCCCAAATTCGCCTGATCCCCCTGCGGCCCCCGTTTTTCCTGGCTGTCGAAAGCAGATTTCTGCTCAAAAAAAAGCAGGTTTTCTGCCAAAACTTCAGAATTCGGGTCTTGTCGCCTGGGAAATGTCACGCAGAATTCGGGAACTGGCGGTTGGCTTCTTCGTCGCCACCCGTCTTCTCGTTCCCGAATGCCCCCTCGCCTCTCCGTTCCCGTCTCACTTCCCTGCATCATGTCTCCCTGGACGTCCCCCAGTGCCACTCACCGACCGCGACCGTCAGTTGATCAACGACCTGCTGTCCGGCAGTCCGGGCAGCTGGCGGCTGTTCGTGGACCGGTTTTCAGGCCTGATCCAGCAGGTCATTCGCCAGACCGCAATCGCCCACAGCTTCCGCCTGTCGGCGGACGACGCCGATGATCTGTGCGCCGATACCTTCGCCGAACTCCTCCTCCGCGATATGGCTGCCCTCCGCAACTTCCGCGGTCGCTGCTCCTTCGCCACCTATCTGGCCGTCATCGCACGTCGTATCGTTATCCGTCGCATGACCGAACAACGCTTCCTCAGCGCCCTCGGCCACGTGACCGCACATAAAGCGGCCGTCGAAAAGGCCTCCACCGAAGTCCCGGCCGGTCGACAGCTCGAACAACGCGAACACGTCGAACACCTGCTCGAAAAGCTCCCTGAAGAATCCCGACTGCTCCTCCGCTGGCTCTACCTCGACGGACTCAACTGGCACGAAGCCGCTCGTCGCCTCGGCCGACCACTCAATTCCATCGGCCCAATGCTCAGCCGCATCCGACGTCTGTTCCAGCCCCTGCAGCAACCCTGAACAGTCCCGTCAGCACCCTGCGTCCCCCGCACCATTCACCACAAACTCCAGCACCCTCGCAGCCGTTCCCCTGCTGTCCTGGTGATGCCCGGCAGACACTCGCACATCCAGACGATGTTCACCCGCAGCCAGATCGCTGCTGAACATCACCGTTCGCGGATAATGCAGACCACGGCTGTGATGGTGATACAGCTCCACCGTCTGCCACGCACCGCCGTCGATCCGATATTCCAGTCTGCCCGCGTCGGGTCCCGCCAGCACAAACGCTCCGATCGCCCGGCCGGAAAAACAACACGATAACTCAGCCCCCGGATGACTGCTGAAATACAGATCCTGCTTCAGAAATCGTTCCCGCTTGCTGCCCTCGATGGACTCCCATTCCGGCACGCCGCGTTTCCAGCCAGCCCCCGGCATCACCGCTGCCGATTCAAGGAATCGCCCGCGGTCAAAGCTGGACTCCAGCAGCGGTGCCGGCAGCGATGACTCCTCCTCAGAACTTTCAGACTCCATCGCTGACTTCAGAATGCGAATCACCTGATCAGCTGCATGACGGTTTCCAGCCGGCCCTGGATGTGTGCCACCCCATTGTTCCCAGGAAAGCGTGCCTGCAGAAATTGCCGCTGCCAGATCCGCCGGCAAATCCACAGAGCTGACATTGTAATGTGCTGCGACACGCTCGTGCTGACGAACGCTCAATCCCGGCTGGCCAGCCTGAGCAGCGGCCAGCAGTTCCGGGTTCACAAAGTGTACCATCACTGCACCTGCAGCAGGATTGCTGGTCAACAGCTGCCGCACAACGCCCTCCATGCCACGCAGACAGCCATCGGCATCGTGATGAGCATCCTGGTCGTCGTTCACCGCGAATTCCACAAACAACAGATCCACCGGACCGTCCTGGGCCACATCCCGCTGGAAACGAAACGCACCTGTATGCGAACATGTGGACGCAATGCCGGCATTGACAAAGGTGAATTTCGTCTGCGGGAAGGCCTCCGTCAACCATGCTTCCACGAGTGGTCGATAGCCCTGCATTTCGGTGATTGACCCGCCCAGAAATACGATTCGGCCTTCCCGCTGCTCACGAAACTTCCTGATCGCCTGCTGCAGATGCCCCCGCTGGTGCACGTAGTCGCTGTCGACAACAGGCAGTCCGGCAGGGCCGTTGAGCCGGCCCAGGGATACAAGGGAATGATCCAGCTGCAGCAGACTTCGCAGATGCCAATGCTTTGACACATCAGGTCTTCCGGACCGCAGATTGAAGACGCCATGGGGCGCAGCTGCAAATCGTTGCAGCTCGCAGCGATTGCCGGCGGCCTCCATCCGTGAAGCGAAGGCGACAACAGTGGAAAGGGGTACCGTCGAGTCCTGCTCGCCGTGAAAAATCATGCCTGAGGGCAGACCGGCGCGAACATGATGGGCGGGCGAAATTGAGATCGGAGCCGTTCCCAGTCGCTCAGCCAGCGTTTCCGTGCTGAGATTCTGCGGATTGTCCACCCCGTCGTCGGGAGCGTGCATGACGGCCGGGTTGAAGATTGCCAGTCCGATTACCGTAAGGGAACAAAGCCAGCACATCAGATGTGTCCTTCACAACAGACCCAGGGGAACTCAGATCGCCCATGGCATGGCAGAGCAGGAAAGGGCCGCATGCAGTCTATGCGCTACAGCAGTCGCACTGCCACCTTGCCATAGCCTTCAGTCACACCAATCACCTCGAAGTTCTGACGGTAGGCTGCACAGTAGTCGTCAAATGCCCGAAACTCATGCATCTCACTGCAGAACTCATCGAAGATCACAATCGTCCCCGGTCGCATGGACGCGTGCCCGCAGGTGAGCACAAACAGCGTCGCTGAATACAGATCACTGTCGTTGTGAATCACCCACTGCTCGGGACCGGAATAAGATGCAAGAAACCCCGGCAGAGTCTCCTGAAACAGCCCTTTCACGAAAGAGACTCGACTGTCGCTGATCTGCGGGACCCGTCCTGCTGTGGAAAAGGTGCTGGCCTTCACCGTTCTCGAAAACTCAACCCAGTCCTCCGGCAGTCCGGTGAACGTGTCAAATCCAACAAACCGTGAATCCGCAGCCGTATTCAGCCTCGAAAATCGCTCGATACTCTCACCCTCAAAAACACCAAACTCCAGATACGTGATCGGACGACGTTCAAGCACCACATCGTTGACGTACTGATGCAGCTCTTCACGACTGCTGAACACCGGAAACTGATTCCGCTGCCGTCGGCACCACGATTCAAACTTCGGCCGAAAGGCCAGAGATCGAAAGCGGTCGGAATCCGGCAGCACGGCCAGTACGATGGACCTCAGAAACGCTCGAAATTGCGCCCTCATCTGACCGTTCCCTTCCTCTATCTGCCCTGCAGACGCTGCAGAAACCGATTGACCATATCGCGAGCAGCGGCCTTCAGCAGTCTCATGCGATCCTCAAGAATCATCGGATGCAGCTGCCAGGTCTCCATCACATATCCATACGCCTGCATGCCGTACTGCGCAACACTCTCCACATCCCGAATCTGTTTCGGTGAGAGTTCGCTGCGATACCGGCCGACCTTTGCGGGCGTGAGCGGTTCTGTGAGTCGTTTGTGGTGTTCCCACTTCGCAATCCGCTCAAAGCCCGGTGGCTGCTGACCTCCGGATGCGTGCCGCCGAAGCGCCTCGCTGGCCTCCTCACCCGTGGCACCCGCAAACGCCGCAACCCTCGCAAACGTCTCTTCCGGTGTCGTGCACAGATCCTCGTAGCGACACTCCATCCGCTGAGCTGCCGGGATCAGCCGTTCAGCCAGCAGCCAGCAGCCAAGGCTGTGATGCCACTCCAGAGCGGCCGTCAGGGCTTCACAGGCCCCGAAACGCATCTTCAGCATCGAACTCACAACGTCCCGCGGATCACGCACCATGTGAATGAACTTCGCGCCGGGAAAAAGCCTGAGCAGTGCGGGGATCGCCATCACGTAGAGCGGAGTGTTGTCGCCCACCACAGAAAGCTCGTTCCAGCGCCGGCCGGATTCCAGCTGCCAGATGTAATGCAGCAGCCCGCGAGCCCCCGAAAGCTGGTGCTTGCTGCAGAATTCCCGCAAACCCTCCACCGATGCCCGTGCCTGCCAGTCGTTATGGGCCAGAAAGGAATTGATTCGGGGAATCATGCCCGCAAAGTCGTCGCGGTCACACTGCTCCACCAGTTCCCGCTGACTGGACCCGATAAAACCTGTTTCCTTGGAGATAAACACACCCGGCAGCTGATTCAGCAGCGCAGCGCAGATCGTGGTTCCCGACCTGCCACTGCCAACAATAAATAACGGTGTCGGCCCGCTCATTCTCTTCTCCACTGCTGCTTCCCGGCCTCCGCAAACGATACAAGACGAATGCCCGCAAAAACCTGCCGAAGCCTGGCCTCCAGAGGCACACCCTCCACGTGATCCATGAGCACTCCCCGCTCGTCAAACATCGGATGCGTCATCACTTCCCAGGACGTCGCCTGCCAGTCCCCGCGCCCCCGCGCCCGCTCAAACCCACCCACCGATGTCAACTGCTCTGTACACCGCAGACCACTCAGCTGAATCCAGCTATTAAACAGCCGCTTCCCGGCAGCCTTCAGCACTGACCAGCGGCCTTCTTCCGGAAGCGTTCGCGTGATCCGCAGGAAGGGAATTCGGGCACGCCGGAGCTCCCTGCGGATGACCACAAAAACCCACGGCTCGTTGTGCACATGCTGGTGAGAATCGGCGTGAGTCAGCGGCAATCCCTGACGTCGACAGCGGTCGATCTGGGCCGCAATTTCAGCCGCAATCTGACGCAGATCACACCGTCGCAGCAACCGCGGACGCTGCCGACGAAAGTTTCCCGCAGGATCGCAAAGCACCGGATTGTCCTGTAATTCCTGCAACAGCGGTCGCCCTTCAGTCAGATTCAGATGCACGCCCACCCTGTCTGCCAGATTCTCCTGACGCACCCATTCACACGCGTCTTCAAATCCACCGAAATTCGCCAGCAGCGTCGTGCTGGAGATCAGTCCCTGCTGAAAAGAGGACACAATCGCCCGATTCACCGCAGTGCTCATTCCGAAATCATCCGCGTTCACAATCACAGTGCCGTTGACTGTCGTCATGAAGCACGCTTTCCGAAAACAGCCCCGCCAGTCACCCCGGTGACACCTGCCGCAACCGAACACGCCTCCTCTGCGCCGTCCACAACAGTGATCACCGACGGTCCACCTGCCGCCCCGCTGCAGGCATAACTCAGCACCTGCTCATCCCCAGCCGCCGCAAGCACCGTAAAACCGCTGGCGGCAAGCACCTCCCGAAGCGGCTGATTGCGGTCTGTCCGTCGCCACGCAGCTCTGAATTCCCGCTCTCCTGCGGCAGCCCGGCGAGCCGCAAACCAGCGAAAGAAATGAGTCTCCACCTGCTTCTGTGCCACACGACACGAAAGCACAAAGTCCACCAGCAGCATCCCCTGGCCCGTCATCGCAAAAGCCGCAAAACCGACAATCCCGTACGAACCAAAGCGATCAGAAACTTCCAGCGACCAGCACTCGTGCTCGGTACTCAGGAGCAATTTCCGGAAGGCTGCAGCATCATATTTTCTGCCGCTTAAATTGAACTGATTGCTCCGCTGAAGCAGCTCAAGACACCGCGGCTGCTCCGCCTCACCCGGCCGACGGATCAGCAGACGCAGCTCACAACTCCGCAGAAAATCCTCGAAATCACCGCGCCATCCCGCCTGAATCTGCTGACGCGCAGCTTCCGTCTGATACATCTGACGCCGCGCCCGCGACTCGTCAGTGACCGGGACCCGGAATGCTTCGTCCTGCAGGAGCGACCGCCCCACTGCCGGATCGAAAACCCTGACCTGAGGCAGCGCTGTACTGATCTCACTCCGCTCAAATTCCGAATCATCAATCACCGCAAACGTATCCACATTGATATTCAGACGATCAGCAATCGACTGCAGACTCCCGCTCTTCGGACCCCAGTGAATCGCCGGGTACAGAAAAAAGTCCTGCAGGCCCAGCGACTCAATCTTCTTCCATGCCACCTCATAGTCGTTCTTGCTCACAATCGTCTGCAGAATACCCCGCTCGTCCAGCTCCCGAATGAGCTGCAGCATTTCCGGATTCTCAGAGACTCCGTCAACCCCCGCGTCTCCCACGACCCCCTGCCACAACGTGTTGTCCAGATCCCACGCCACACACTTCACCCGCGCTGCCGGCTGTCCTTCCCCCCGCGACTGCTCCACGGATCCGGTCGACTCACCACCAAGACGCACGAAGTGCAGCCATGTGAACATCACATGCACTTCCTCGTCTCCCTCGATCGTAAATCGAATCCGGCTGTCCGCCCGGTCGATTCCCGCCAGCATTTCTGCGGCCTTCAGCAGATACTCATTCCAGCCTGGCACAATCGGGAGCCGCGCACGGTACACGCACACATTCGTCACCACCTCCAGTTGCAGATGAAAGGGAGCAGACTGGAAGGACCAGCACTTCAGGAAAAAGTAGTCCGCCTGCCCGGGGGGACGTCCACAGAGTGCTGCCTGCCATTTCAGGCAGAGTCGTTTCAGAGCTGTAAAGGCGCCGTTGAGCTTCCGTGTGGGTGACAACCGCTGAAACAGCCGCGCCCCCAGACTCACCAGTTCTTCCAGTCCGTCCAGCACTCCGCGCTGCACTCGCAGTGCCGTCGGCGAATACATCGGCAGGCCCTGAGCAATAATAGCCTCCAGCTTGCCCCAGCGGCGAAACCGAATCTCAGCCCCAAAGCGAAACAGCCCCCGCGCGGACGGATTCGGACTGATGCCTGCCACAAACCGTGCACACTTTCGATCCGCGCGCGGCACATACAGACTGCAACTGCGATAGCACTGCGGGGCGGCACACTCCACGCAGTGCTCTTCCCAGAGCGTTAAACCCACCGCCTTCACCCGCGATTCGGTCACACCCGAAGATGCCGGCAACTGCAGTTGACCCCGGTCGCTCTGCCCCCGCTGACGCCATGTGAGCTGAAACATGGTTCACCCTGCTGACCGCACAAAGCCAGGTGTCCCCACCTGAAACGGCCCTCTCGTCATGCTGCGACCTCCACCCGCCCCAACCTTCATCCGCATGCGATCCGAATCACTCGCCACACGCGCCTGATTGACACAGGCCGCCAGCAGCAACGTGGCGTTTGGATAGACCACCGGTCCCGCTGTCATCGAATAGGAAAAATAGGCCAGAATCCCAAGCGTTGGCAGAAAGACGTGACGCTCCCTGAACAACGCGCTGGCGGGCAGAATGAGCAGTGCAATGGTCATCAGCAGATACAGACAGGCCGACGGAAGCCCCGTATCAATGGCCACCTGAATCCAGTTGTTGTGGGCGTGGTTGATGTCGAGCACCGCGAGGGCAACGCGCGTTCGGCCCGGACCAACTCCCAGAAACGGCTGTTCCCGAATGTACTGCAACGCCACCTCCCAGATCACCGATCGAGGTGCGGTCGGGTCGTACTCCAGAAACCGAAAACGCACCAGAACTGCTCGAATCGTCGGGTTCTGCAGAACGTATTCCGGAAACATCGCCACGAACAGTACCAGAGCAATCACGAGTACAGACCAGCGTTTGTAGTTGAACATGAAGTACAGCGCCAGCAGGATCAGCATGGTCGCGATCCCATTGCGGGACATCACCAGAAACACAGCCAGAACATTCAGACAGACCAACCCTGAAAAAGCAGACCGACGCAGGAGTCCTCCCGTCGTCGCGCTCGCAATCACCATCGGCATCGTCATGTTGATCTGGGCCGCCATCTGATTTCCGGCGCCAGCCGGATTGGAAATTTTCCATGCCTCGAAAACTTCCACCTGCGTCCCGAGGATGACCACCCACGCAGTCAGCCAGAGATTTGTCATCAGCATGAGCTGTTTGCAGAAGCTTGTCAGATGCACGCTGGAAAATCCCATACCCAGCAACGCCAGATAACAGCAAAGTACATGGAATGTACTGGACTCCACACAGTAATTCGCCTGGGCTGAAACGAGCGCCAGCACGGTCATCACCAGAGAACCCACGACAAATGTCCCGTACACCCTGGTGTCCGGACGGACAATTGCAAATGCGGCCATCAGCAGCGAGACCACACTTCCACCAACAATCGTCAGCGGGTGCGCAATCGCAGACGACATCCCGGTCGTAATCATCGCTGTCAAAAATGCCAGAAGTGTGACCAACATCCGCCAGATACCGTCCGTGGAATCTTTTTTTTCTGTCCGAGTTCATCGCCTGAAACGCAAATCAGCGTCCTGCCGATCCCTCCTGAGCAGTCTAGTGATCCGGCAAAAACCGGACAAGCCGAGTTCCAATGGCGTTTTCCGCCGGTGTTCAACAGCGATGGGTCCAATAGCCATGACTTTCCGGCAAAGAGTGCCGCCGGGAAGTCGAAGCCGGGATGACGAAACGGTGTTAAGAACAGCGAAAGTCGTCTTTCGGACGCCGCCTCATATGACAAGCCGTGCAGTGGTTGTCAATCCCCCGGTAACGGTGCGTGTCCGTGCGGCCAATACCTTATCCGGAACGCACCGGGGCCACACCAGCACCGCACCGGCCGATTGACGTCGGCCGCACGCCACACCGTTTTTGTTGGCTCGATCCGGCCGCGGGATGTCAACTGGCAGGCGGAACTGAAACATCCCAGTGTGACCGTGTTCGCGCCGTTTCGTCATCCGAGGGCGAAGATCAGCCTTGAAGCTAATCAATGCTGCAGATTTTTCTTGCTTCCTGTGGAAACCGGCATGTACCCTTGATGGGGGTCTGATTTCACAACACCAGTGTATATTTAATTGTCACCTGATAAAGAAATTACCATGCCATGGATGACCTAAATCGTGAGCTAGACAGGCAGTATCGATCAAATCGGGATCTGCACCAAGTGATGCACCAAACTCTCTACCAATCTGTGCACATTCAAGTGAATGTGAAAGTCTGGTTCTTTGAAAATCATTCTCCCAAGGAACTGCAACTTGGGTCTTTGCAGCGAGTCTTCGCAGCGCAGCAGAGTGAATCAATCTGGCGCGATCGCGCATGAACTCAGTTCGCCCAGGACGTTTGGCAGGCTCAGGAATAAATCGTTCGATATCCCGCGCTTCGTACATGTTATTAGCCTAGCCCCACAAGTCCAATGGCATTTCTTG
>JBJTOP010000270.1:0-8610 GCA_046074645.1 Planctomycetaceae bacterium
TGGGGAGTTCACCGAGATGTCCGAAGTCGTCGGTGGTGCGAACAAGGCCGCTGCCAAACAGAAAATGCCACACACGATTCACCCAGACGCGAGCGAACAGCGGATTGGAGGCAGCGGTGATCTGGAATGCCCAGCGCAATCGACCGCTGTCTTCCGGTGGGAGCGGAGTTGAATGGGGGAAGAGTCGCAGGGCGCCACGGGGAACCGCATCAGCGAGGTCCGTATAAACACCGCGAACCGCCAGTCGCTCGTCCTCACCTTCATGCCATTCCGCAGCAGATCCGGCAGTCTGGTCGGGCTGAAGTTTTTGTTCGAATTCGCGATAGAGTGCGGTGAGACGGGCGGTTTCGGGGTCACCGGCAAGATCGATGGGGAGGAGTTTGGTCTGGATGGCATCGTTGAGCAGGGCGACATCTGTGGGAAGAGTGGCTGCCTGTTCCCAGCGCTGGACTGCGGCGTGCAGGAGCCGGGTCAGCTTCAGGTTCCAGTCGGGCTCGGCAGAGAATTCGGAGAACAGGGGCAGGAAGCGAGCGAGCTCGTCCAGCGGAGGTTTGCCGGGTTCATGTCTGAAGATTCGGGAAACGCCAAACCACGACCGCTGATCGGCGACTTCCGCTTCACTCACTCCGCCATATCCAATGCGGGGGGGGAAGTAGTTGTTCAGTGCTTTGGTCGCGAGCTCAAAGTAGACGCGTCGTGAGCGCGCGTCGATGGTGCCCTCCAGTGAATCGAAGCGACCGGCGGTGACAGTCTGCCAGACAGGGAATGGACGACTGGGAAACTGCAGTCGCTCCGGATTGAGCGCTCGATCGACGATGAAGGACTGAGATGCAAACTTCCCGGAAGTGGCTTCGAGAGAAAACGTGACTGGCTGAAGCGGATCGAAGGCAGGGCTTTGAATTGAACCGGCAAGTCGCGGAGACCACGTGTACGACCAGCGCCCGGCCGGAAGCAGATGTCGGAGGGCCTGATCGCCTTCTTCGGTGACAGCGAGTTCACCGTCGGTGACGAGTCCGTGCTGCATGCCGAAGCCCTCCCAGCGCCAGCCGCCCGCGGCTGCTGGATCGGGAGTTGTGAAGTCGGCCAGCAGCCTGAGATTGGCGGCGTTGGCCGCGCCCCGCTGCTGATGCTCGCGGACGAATTCTTCTTCCGTGATCGGTTGTGAATGGGCGCGACGGCTGAAGCTGGCGAGTGTGCCCGGGAATCCGGTAACTGCCGTGCCATCAGCAGCCAGGGTGCTGATCTGAACATACGCGGGACTGGTGGTGACGGGGGCTGTGGCAGCAAGCCAGCGTTTGGCAAGTGCCGCACGGAGCTGGGTGCGGATGCCCCGGAGCTGTTCGATGATCGAGACGTTGGGATCAGACGCGTCAATCGGCCTGACACTGAAACGAGTGCTCATGAGCATTCCGGCGAGCGAGTAGTAGTCGCGCTGTTCGATGGCATCCAGCTTGTGATCGTGACACTGAGCACAGGCAAGTGTGGTCGCGAGAAAGCCCTTGCCGATGGTGTCGATCATGTTGGCCACGGCTTCCTGAGTGACTCCTTCTGCGGCGGAGTTGTCGCCGTGGCGACGTTCACCCAGACGCAGCATCAGCGGTGCGATGGCGGCTTCGTTCGTATTGGTGTCAGCGCTGACGCGGGGTGGGAGCAGATCGCCGGCAAGCTGTTCCTGAACGAAGCGGTTATAAGGCACGTCAGAATTGAATGCGCGAATGGCGTAGTCGCGGTAACGCCACGCGTTCCTTGCCGGCACGTCCCATTCGTAGCCGTGCGTGTCTGCATAGTGCACGATGTCCATCCAGTGCCGCGCCCAGCGTTCGCCGAAATGGGGACTGGAAAGCAGACTGTCGAGATAGTTGTCGTCGGCAGCAGGAGTCGAGTCAGCAAGGTAGTGCGCGAGCTGTTCGGGGGTGGGGGGCAGACCGGTCAGAGCAAAGCTGAGCCGGCGTGCGAGCGTAAGGCGGGGTGCTTCGGCGACAGGCCGCAGCTGGTGCCGGAGAAGCTGTGAGAAGATAAAGTTGTCGATGGAATTGCGGGGCCAGTTGGATTCGACAGTGGGGATCGCCGGAACTGCAACAGCCTGCAGGCTCCACCACTGCCGACGTTGCTGAAACGTCGCCTCCCATTCGGCAGCCCGGTCAGGCCTGGCGACTGTTCCATCGCGCGGGTCAACCGCGCCGTCACGAATCCACGTTGCCAGATCAGCGACAATATCCCCCGAAAGCGGTGGCTGATTGGGAGGCATCGCAGAAAAGTCACCGCTATGGCGTATGGCCTTCAGCAGCGGACTGGCGTCGGGATCTCCGGGAAGGACAGCCGGCTGGCCGGAATCGCCACCCTGCTGCCAGCCATCCCGCAGGTCCAGTCGAAGGCCGCCCTGAAGAGTTTTCGCGGACTGGCTGTGGCAGGAATAACAGTGCTTCACGAGCACTGGACGGACGCGGGACTCAAAGAAAAGCAGACGGTCGTCAGCAATCAGCGCGGACGAGTGGACGGCAGCAACCAGCAGCAGCAGAATCAAAATGGCCGGATGGCGGGCGATACCGCAGAGCAATTGGCTGAGCGGACGCGGGAGCCGGAGCGGAGAGGTGGTTGGGTGTATGAACATAAGTCGGGGAACGAAAGGCACAGGGGTGGGATGTAAAAGTGCCGGGCAAGACCGCAGATTATCCTCGGCCGGGGCGGAAGTGTCATTCAAAATACCGGGGGAAATTCATGAAAATTGGGATTTGGGGCTGGTGAGTTTCGAATGCCGTTTCACAGGCTGCAGCGTACGTTCTGCACTCGGGAATCAGGAATCGGCACAAGGAACCTCCGGAAATTCCACAAAACAAAGAGGTGTTATTTACGCCCAGTGTCAAATCCCGAATCCTCCCCGCGAATTCCTCACAGACCCACTTTCTCTGTCGCATCCAGTTTCCCCGGTCGATATCATCTTCTGGTGTCCTTCCCGCCAGAACGGCCTGTTTCGGACCCCGACGCGCCTCAGGAACCGCGCCATGCAGTGGAATCGTCATTCCCCGCTGATGCTCGCCATGGCCATCGCAGCCGCAATCTGCGCGGTCGCGGGCACCCCCCGTACGGCCCTCGCACAGTCTCTGCAGATCCTCCCCGCAGAAGTCTCGCTCACCAGCCCTGAATCCAGTGATCAGGTGATTGTTCTGCTGCAAAGCCCCGATGGCAGTGTTCGCGACGTCACTCGCACTGCTCGCTTCACACTTTCCGATCCGGCCTCCGCAAAGATCTCTGCCACCGGCCGGATTGAACCGCTCCGCGATGGTCGCCTGCACCTGACGGCCGAGGCCGACGGACTCACGGCCCAGGTCGCTGTGATGGTCTCCGGTACCGCTGCTCCAAAGCCCGTGTCGTTTCGCCACGACATCCTCCCACTGCTCACTCGCGCTGGCTGCAACTCGGGCGGATGTCACGGCAAGGCGGCCGGCCAGAACGGCTTTAAGCTCAGCGTCTTCGGCTATGACGCCGCCGCTGATCATGCCGCAATTGTTTCCGAAGGCCGCGGCCGCCGCGTTTTCCCCGCCGCTCCTGAACACAGCCTGTTTCTCAGAAAAGCCACCGCTGCCATGCCCCACGGAGGCGGACTGAAAGTGCCGGCCGACGGACGCTGGCACCGACTCCTGCTCCGCTGGATGCACGAAGGCATGACGCTCGATCCCGAGGCCACTGATCCCGTTGCCGAACTGATCGTCGAGCCCGCCGCTGTCTCCATGACCGCCCGCGACTCGCGACAGCTCCGAGTGGTCGCAAAACTCACCGATGGCACCCTGCGGCCCGTCACCGCAGAAGCTGAATATCAATCCAACCAGGATGCCATTGCCACCGTCGATCGCGAAGGACTCACCACAACAGCCGACATACCCGGTGAAGCCGCTGTACTCGTGCGATACGCCGGACACGTGGCCGTCTGCCGCATCACCCGTCCCCGTGAATCCGGCGAATTCACCAGACCGCCCGAACGCAACTTCATCGACAAACATGTCTGGGATAAACTGCAGCTGCTTCGCATCACCCCGGCACCTCCCGCCGATGACGCCGCCTTTCTCCGCCGCGCCAGCCTCGATATCACCGGCTCACTGCCAACCGCCAGCGAAGCCCGCCAATTCCTCGCGGATGCCTCACCCGACAAACGCCGCCAGCTCGTCGATCGCCTCCTGCAAAGCCCCTCCTACGCCGACTTCTGGGCCCAGCGATGGGCTGACCTGCTGCAGGTCGATAAAGACACCGTCGCTCCCGAAGGCACCGTCGCAATGACTCGCTGGATCCACAGCCAGTTCCGCAGAAATGTGCCGTTCGATCAGTTCGCCCGAAATGTGCTGACTGTGCAGGGCTCCACCTACAGCGAATCTCCGGCTGCTTTCCACCTCGTTCAGGATACACCGGAAAAGCTCGCTCGCAGCGTCAGCCAGCTCTTCCTCGGCGTTCGCATCGAATGCGCTCAATGCCACCATCACCCCTTCGAACGCTGGGATCAAAAAGACTACTTCGCCTTCGCCGGTGCCTTCACCGGGATCGAACGTAAACCAGACCCGCGCGGCGGCACTCGCATCGTCGCCCGCACACCCACACCGCTGAAACATCCACGCACCGGTCTCGAAGTGGCCCCCGCACCTCTCGGAGGCTCAGACTTCAACCTCCAGCCCGGCTCCGATATCCGCAAACAACTGGCTGACTGGGCCACCGCTCCCCAAAATCCCTGGTTCGCCAAAACAATTGCCAATCGCCTCTGGGCTCACTACTTCGGTCGCGGACTCGTCGAACCCATCGATGACCTTCGCGCTACCAACCCCGCCTCCAACGAACCCCTCCTCCACGCCCTCGCTCAACACCTCGTCGATGTCAAATACGACATCCACGCCTTCACCCGCACTCTGCTCGATTCTTACGCCTGGCAACTCAGCACCACACTCAACGAATCCAATCAGCTCGATGATCAGAATGCCTCCCACGCTCTCTGGAAACCGCTCCCAGCCGAAGTCCTTCTTGATGCCGTCTCTCACGTCACAGAAATCCCCGAAGTTTTCAACGGCTGGCCCGTCGGCTATCGAGCAATCCAGATCTGGGACAACAAACTTCCCTCCCCGTTTATGGAAGTCTTCGGACGCCCCCAAAGACAAACCGTCTGCGCCTGCGAACGCGGGTCAGAACCCAGCATCGCCCAGGCACTCCATCTCATGAACTCCCCAGCCACCATGCAAAAGATCCAGCACGGTCGCGGATGCGCCGCTCGACTCGCCAACTCAGACACGCCACCCGACGAAATCATCAACGAACTCTATCTGACCGCACTCAGCCGATTCCCCTCCGCCGAAGAACACACCCTGATGCTGAATACTCTCCTCAATTCCACCGATCGCCGCACTGCTCTCGAAGACATCATCTGGGTACTGCTCAACTCACCCGAGTTCGTGTTCTGTCGATGAATGAGTTTTCAGTGTTCAGTGTTCAGTGTTCAGTGTTCAGTTTTTGTGATGCCCAGCTTTCATCCCGCTCCCAGCACATCCCCACCCCTCAATTCCGCCTTCCCATTCCCCATTCCCCATACCCCATTCCCCACCCATGAACACGACCCACTTCAATCGTCGACGGATGCTTCGAATTGGCGGCAATGGCTGGCTCAGCGGTTTGTCGCTTCCCGCACTTCTGCAGCTGCAGTCCGAAGCTGCCACGGTGCGACCGGCGAAGGCCAAAGCCTGCATCTTCTTTATGCTGGAGGGCGGTCCCAGTCACATTGACATGTGGGACCTCAAACCCACTGCACCGGTGGAAATCCGCGGTCCGTTCAACCCGATTTCAACCGTGGTCCCGGGGACGCAGATCAGCAATCTGCTGCCGCTCTCGGCAACGATTGCCGACAAATACACGATCCTGCGTTCGCACAGCCATGCCGACAATGCCCACCAGACCGGTCGGCACTGGCTGCTCACCGGCTATCCTCCGGCCTTTGCTGACGGTCAGGCCAAAGGGATCCCATTTAACGAACTCTACCCTTCGATCGGTTCCATCATTTCGCGCGAACTTGGGCCTCGTGGTGCAGTCCCGCCCTACGTTGAAATTCCAAATGCACTCGGACCAGGTGGCCCCGGCTTTTACGGTGCCAAATACGCACCATTCACCATTGACAATGACCCGGTCCAGGCGGACTTCCGTGTCCGCGATCTGGATCTGCCCAAAGGCATCACCGAAGACCGCTTCTCTCGTCGCCAGCAGCTGCTGAGTCAATCTGAACAGCTGGGTGCGGCCGCTGCCGCCAGCGGTCGCGTGCAGACCCTGCAGTCCTTCTACGAAAAAGCAGTGGATCTCGTCACGTCCCCTGAAGCACGCCGCGCATTTGATCTGCAGTCTGAGGATCGTGCTGTACGCGAACGCTATGGCATGTCCTCCATCGGCCAGTGTGCTCTGATGGCCCGCCGACTGGTCGAAGCCGGCTGTCGCTTCATCGGCATCGAACACGGCAGCTGGGATACCCACTTCGATAACTTCACCAGCCACGAAAAAACTCTGGTCCCCCCGACCGATCGAGCCCTGTTCGCACTTCTCAGCGACCTCGACGAACGCGGAATGCTCGATGAAACACTCGTCGTCATGATGGGGGAAATGGGACGCACACCACGCGTCAACAAGGATGCCGGTCGCGATCACTGGTCCCAGTGCCAGACCGTGATCCTCGCCGGTGGTGGCATCCGCCGCGGAGCTGTCGTGGGGGCCAGCGACGAAACTGCCAGCTACCCCATCACTCAACCCTACGGCATCCAGGATCTGCTCCGCACCATCTTTGCTCAGCTGGGTGTCGATTCCGACAAAGTCTACCACACTCCCGTTGGTCGGCCCGTACCCATCGTCAATGGTGGCAAACGCATCGATGAAGTTCTCGCCTGATCGCCCAGCAGCGGACAGCGTTCCATGCCACACTCCCCGCTCCGTATCGGCTTCGTCAGCCTCGACTCCTCCCACTGCACAGCTTTCACCAGACTCCTGCAGCAAGCCTCCGCGGATCCTGCTGATCCCTGGGGCCTCGCAGGTGCCGCCATCACCGCTGGCTGGCCCGGCGGCAGCCCCGAATTTCCGCTCAGCCGCGACCGCGTGGACGGATTCACGGCCGAAATGCAAAGCCTGGGTGTGCAGATCGTCTCGACTGTCGAAGAAGTCCTTCAACAGGTCGATGCCGTCATCCTCGGAGCCGTCGATGGACGACAGCACGAAGAACTCGCCGCCCGCATCTTTCCCGCCGGACTCCCGGTCTTTATCGACAAACCACTCGCTCATGACTACCCGGCCGCCTGCCGAGTTGCCGCTGTCGCCAGTCAATGCGGCACTCCCTGGTTCACCGCCTCCGCACTCCGCTTCCAGCACGCACTCACCAGCACTCTCAGCGAACTGCAGCTCGACAAGCAACACATCACAGGCTGCGATGCCTGGGGCACCCTGAGAACCGGAGTCGGACACCTCGAACTCGCCTGGTATGGCATTCATGGAATCGAAGCCCTCTACGCTGTCATGGGAACCGGCTGCCAAACCGTCACCCGCCATCGCACCGAATCCGGTGATCTGACCACCGGCATCTGGCCCAACGGACGCATCGGCACATTCCGAGCCCTGCACGAAGGTGTGCAGCCACCCGGCTTTGGCATGACCATCTTCGGCAGCCACACCATCCGGTCACTTCATTTCCCCGCAACCTACCACGAACTGCTCGCCGCGATCCTCCAGTTCTTCCGCTCCCGTCGCCCGCCTGTAACCAACACCGAATCCAACGAAATCTTCGCCTTCATGCACGCTGCAGAAATCAGCTCCCATCAATCCGGTCAGACCATCAGCCTGATCAAACACATGTCTTGCCGGTAACCGTTCACAGTTTCAGGATTGATCTTTCAAAACTGAGCCCGCAAAACTGATCGCTCTGTGCACGTCGCCAGTCCGGACGCATTCAGCAAACCTCGCACGCAGCAAACCCGAGATGGCCTCCTGAAAATCGCCCGGAAGCAGAGAACTTCAAGGCCATTTGGCGGCAGCCTGCGGGCAAAGGGCTCTGCCAACGCTCCGCAAACGCCCTCACCAGCGCGCGCACCTTCGGTGCGAAACATCGCCGGGGGCTTCCGCCCGACCGCTATTACAGCCGCATGGCGGAAGCCCAATGGCCTTGACTTTCTGGCAAGAGGGGGTGTCGGGAGGGCGAAGCTCCTGCTGAGCCGCATCCCTGCCGCGAGGACTGCACCGCTCCCCGCTGTTTCGCCAAAATCGCTGGCAATCGCTCACAGCGCGGACCAGCGTGCGGTGGCTCGGCAGGAGCCTCGCCCTCCCGGGCCTTCACCCGTCTGTTCACAGGATTCCAGAGAACTTCAACGCCATTGAGCCCCTGCCTGGCGTCCGACTATTCGGGACCAAACTTCAGTTCACTCAACCTGACCGTCCTGCGAACCCGTGAACGGCCGGTGGTGTCGTGGATGCGGAACTGGACAGACGGGTTGCCGGACCAGTTGATCTGCAGCATGCCGAAGTGAAAGTCGTCACAGGCATTCCCCAGGCGATTGCCGTTGGGTTCAATCTTGTCCCAGTCCTGATTGATGCCGCTGGCGGTCAGATCGTAAAGCG
>JBJTOP010000271.1:0-27221 GCA_046074645.1 Planctomycetaceae bacterium
AACTTCGAATCCAGCATGAACTACACGCTGGAAGAATACGCCCGCGACGTGGTCTATACCCTGCAAACCGTTTGCGACGAAGCCGGCATCGAACACCCGAACATTATCTCTGAAAGCGGCCGCGCCATTTCCGCTTTTCACAGTGTGCTCGTCTTCGGTGTCCTTGGCGTCTCCCAGCAGGGCACCGAAAATGCGTCTGACACCGCACTGTCCCCACCCGAGGATGCCGAACAGGTCCTGCATGACCTCTATCAAAGCTACCGTGGACTCACCCAGCGCAATGCACTCGAAACCTATCATGACGCCCAAACCTCCATCGACACCGTCATGACCCTCTTCAACACCGGCTACCTCTCTCTGGAGCAGCGGTGTCTGGCCGAAAATATCTACTTCGCGACCTGTCACCGCATCTGGCAGCTCACCGGCGCGATGGAATTCATCCCTGAAGAACTCGAACGCCTCGATAAGCTGCTCTCCGATAACTACTTCTGCAACTTCTCCCTGTTTCAGTCCTGCCCCGATTCGTGGGCCATCAAACAGCTGTTCCCCGTCATGCCGATCCATCAGCTGGACCATCGCCCCACCCGTCACGCAGTCCTCAGCGACATCACCTGCGATTCCGACGGCAAAATCGACACCTTCATCGATCGCCGCGACGTACGTCGCACACTGATGCTCCACGAATTTGATGGCTCACCCTACTACCTCGGCATCTTTCTCATCGGCGCCTACCAGGAAATCCTTGGTGACCTCCACAATCTCTTTGGAGACACCAACGCAGTTCACGTTGATCTGTCTGAAACCGGCGAAGTGGTGCTGGACACCATCATCAAAGGCGAAACTGTCAGCGAGGTCCTTGATTACGTGCAGTTCCGCGGTCGCGACCTGATCAATAAACTCCAGGTCGCCGTAGAAAACGCCGTCCGCGAAAACCGCATCGATCACGTGCAGGCCGGACAATTCGTCAAATTCTACGAAGAAGCCCTCCACGGCTACACGTACCTCGAAGAACCAGACGGCGAATAGCGTCGGCAAAGCAGACCAGTCCGCCCGACCACTGCTTCAAGCGAAGGACTACTCGCTGTCTTCAGGCTCTGCCTGCGGCACAGCAGTCCGCCGCGCCGTTTCGCGGCGAAAGACGGCCACGATGTCCTCAACCGGCACAACAAACAGCAGATTGTTTCCCTCGAAATCAACCGGAATCGCATTTCGAGGATGAAACAGGACTTTGTCGTACTTGCGAATCGGGAAATCGTCGCTTCTCTCGACCTGAACACTCACCTCAACCACACGCCCGGTTATCGTGGGAATCTCTGAATTGTCCGGCAAAACAATTCCGCCCCGCGTTCGCTGTCGGGCTTCATCCTTGCGGATGAGCACCCGCATTCCGAGTGGTTCAACGTAGTCCGTCACAGGGACCTCTGAAAGAAGAGTAGCCGGTTAGCAAATTGCTGGTCCGCCAAAACCACCGGCCGCTTGCAAAAAAACAACGCTCCCGTGATTTTACGCTCCGTTCATCGGGTGTCACCTGAAACTCTGCCTGAATTTCCCCTTTCCAGAACCAATTTTGCCAGGCGAATCACTCCGACCGCGAATAATATCTCTGGTGTTTTTCAGTAATCGACGGCATGATTCCATCGCCCACGATTCCAATCCCGAACTGCATTCCTGCTTAAAACAAGCTTTTCCCCGGAAAGCTCTCAAAATGATTCGCATCGCACTGCTCTGCGGAATCTGTTTCAGCCTCACACCGCAGCTGACAGCAGACGAAGGAAAAACAAAGGCACCGAAGGCCGCTGCCACTGCAAAGTCCGCACCCCGGAAAACCTCAGAATCCGAATCAAAAGGCCCGGAATACATCCGGATACGCCGCGACGAGCGACGGCTGCCCGTCGCCATGGAAACTCCTGTCATCACCTTCCGCAGCTCCGACAAATTCAAGGGCGTTACCGTCGATCTCGTCGGCGCGGTGCATCTCGGCGAAAGCTCTTACTACAAGGAACTCAACCAGCGTTTCCAAAACTACGACATGGTCCTCTTCGAAGCCGTCATGCCGGAAGACGCCGTCAAAAACGATGCGCGCCCAGGCGGTGGCGGAGCGGCCCGTGCTGCACTGCCGGACGAAGAAGAATGGGATGATGCCAAAGTCGGGTTCGCCGCCATCTCCGTCCTGCAGCTCGGCATGAAAGATGCCCTCGGAATGGAATTCCAGCTCTCAGCCGTCGATTACACCCCCAAAAACTTCGTCCACGCTGACATGACAGCCGAAGAGTTCGAAGAATCCATGAAAAACCGCGGCGAAAGCTTCGGAGGAATGCTGCTCGCTGAGATGGGCAAATCCATGTCCAGCTCTAAGCAGCAAAACCCAATCGCTATGAATCTCGACCTCGTCCTCTCCGCCCTCTCCTCAGATCGCGTCTACGCCGTCCGCCGAATCGCCGCCAATCAGCTCGCCCAGGAAGGCACCGGCGAATCCTTCGCAGGCGCCGATGGCACGTCCACCATCATCACGGAACGCAACCGCCGCTGCCTCGAAATCATGGAACAGCAGATCAAAGTCAAAAAACCCTCGAAAGTCGCCATCTTCTACGGAGCCGGACACTTCGCCGATATGGAAAAACGGATGGTGAAAGACTACGGCTTCACACGATCCGGCGAAGACTGGATCGTCGCCTGGAATCTCAGAAATCCTGACTCATCAAAATCCCAGTCAAAAAAGCCTTAACTGGCCAGCAGTCAGCAGTCATCTGAGACCCGTCAGCTGACTGGCTGACAGACTCGATTCCACAAAAGGGTTCAATGTGTCTGCTGATCCTGCTTCGTCAGGAACTGATATTGCAAGCAGCCGCACCGGTCCGTCCAGCAAAGATACTCTGTTCGCCGCACCGCTCAGCCGCATTGCCGACTTCGAATTTGACGACGATGTTGTTCGTGTCTTTCCCGACATGATCTCGCGTTCCGTTCCCGGTTATTCGTCGATACTCGCCGTCATCGAACAACTCGCCGGCCGCTGTGTTCAGCCCGACACTCATGTCTGGGACCTCGGCTGTTCCCTCGGCGCAGCTACAAGGCTCATTCGCCGCCGCAGCCCACCGTCGGCTACGGTCCACGCCGTCGATAGTTCCGATGCAATGATCAACCGCCTGCAATCGCTCATTCGCGACACGTGGGAGCCGGGTTGTCCCGTCGAAGTCCATCTGGCCGACATTCGCAGTCTGCAGATTCATTCTGCCTCGTTTGTCGTTCTGAACCTCACTCTGCAGTTCATCCCTCCGTCCGATCGCGAACAGCTGCTCACCGACATCGCCTCGGGAATGCTTCCCGGCGGAACGCTCCTGCTCGCCGAAAAACTCTGCTTCGATGATCCCGCATCCCAGCTGCTGCTGACAGACCTCCACCACGACTTCAAACGCGCCCATGGCTATACTGAACTCGAAATCGCCCAGAAACGCACGTCCATCGAAAATCGGCTGATCCCCGAAACGCTGGACACCCACATTCAGCGGCTCAGGCGAGCCGGATTTCGGTCCGTGGTGCCCTGGTTCCAGTGCTTCAATTTCGCCTCTGTCCTCGCCATTCGCTGAACTCACTCCTGCCTCTTCCACGCTCGGATTCAGAATCCCATGCACCGCCTCGCCCACCTCCGCCCATCACTCTTCCCGACAGTCCTGCTCGCGATCTGTCTGCAGTCCGCAGCCACCGTGATCGCAGGGCCGAACGGAAACGATCAACAGTCACCGCGGAAGCTTAACGTCGTGTTTATTCTCGCTGACGATCTTGGCTTTCAGGAGCTTGGCTGTTTTGGCCAGCAGAAAATTCGGACACCCCACCTTGATCAGCTTGCTGCCCAGGGAATGAAACTCACTCAGCACTACAGCGGAAATGCCGTCTGTGCACCGTCGCGCTGCGTGCTGATGACTGGTAAACATCCGGGACACGCATGGATCCGCAACAACAGCGAAGCACAGCCGGAAGGCCAGCTGCCCATACCAGCCTCCGAAGTGACTCTGGCAGAAGTTCTCAAGGCCCGGGGCTACGTTACCGGAGCGTTCGGCAAATGGGGGCTTGGAGGCCCCGGCACTGAAGGTGATCCGGTCCGACAGGGCTTCGACCAGTTCTTCGGCTACAACTGTCAAAGACATGCTCACAGCTACTACCCGGACTACCTCTGGAAGAACTCTGAACGCGTTCCGCTGAACAACAAACCCCCAGTCCCGGGCCACGCAAAGCTTGCACCCGATGCAGACCCTGCCAACCCGGACAGTTACGCACCTTTTCAGGGCCCGGACTATGCTCCTGATCGCATTCGCGAGGCCGCTCTGGAATTCATTCGAAACAACCAGCAGCAGCCATTCTTCCTCTATTACCCTTCCACACTCCCACATGTCGCACTGCATATTCCCGATGCTGAACTGAAGCCCTATCACGAACTCGGCTGGGACGATCCTCCGTTCACGGCTTCCAAAGGCGGATACACACCACACTTCACTCCCCGTGCCGCCTATGCCGCGATGATCAGCCGGCTCGACAGCGATGTCGGCGCCATCACCTCAGAACTGGATCGACTCGGACTGACCGACCAAACGCTGATTGTCTTCAGTGCTGACAATGGCACCACACATCTCCAGGAAGAAGTGGACGTACCCTTCTTCAACAGTGTCGGCAGCCTTCGCGGCCTGAAGGGCTCACTGTATGAAGGGGGTGTTCGAGTTCCCACGATTGTCAAACTGCCGGGCACTGTTCAGGTGGGCAGTGCAAGTGACTTTGTCAGCGGTTTCGAAGACTGGCTGCCGACCATCGCCGAACTCTGCGGCATCAGCCGCGACCAGCTTCCGGCCATCGATGGCATCAGCCTCACACCAGCGCTTCGTGGTCAGAATCAAAAGCCGCGGGCATATCTGTATCGCGAGTTCCCAGGATATGGTGGGCAGCAAAGCATCCGACAAGGCGACTGGAAACTGGTCCGCCAGCAACTTTCAAAAAACCAAACCACACAAGAACTCTATGACCTCTCAAAAGATCCCCATGAAACAACCAACCTCGCCGCCCTCCATCCTGAAATCGTTGAACAGCTCAGTCTGCTGATCATTCAGAATCGCACACCCTCCAAACTCTTCCCACTCAAACCCTGGGACACGTCGCCACCTTTTTAAGCAGTCGGGCGGCAGCCCCCAGCAACGGGACCCAGCGGTTGGGCGGCAGCCCCCCATCTACGTTTCGCACCGAAGACGCCCGCGCTGTCAAGTGCGTTGGTTGGCCGTTTGCAGGGCCGTTCGCCCGCAGGCTGACGCCATGCGGCTGTGATAGCGGATGTGATTGCGACTGGACCCAGCGGCTGGGCGGCAGCCCCCGGCTACGTTTCGCACCGAAGGTGCGCGCGCTGGCGAGTGCGTTGGTTGGCCGTTTGCAGGGCCGTTCGCCCGCAGGCTGCCGCCATGCGGCTGTGATAGCGGCTGTGATTGCGACTGGACCCAGCGGTTGGGCGGCAGCCCCCGGCTACGTTTCGCACCGAAGGCGTGCGCGCTGTCCAGTGCGTTGGTTGGCCGTTTGCAGGGCCGTGTGCCCGCAGGCTGCCGCCATGCGGCTGTAACCAACCGACATTCACGGCTGAATCTGCAGCATCGGCCGCAGGATGCTGCTCCAGAGCTCATAGCCTGCATCCGTCAGATGCAGGTCATCTTTATCGAGCAGTTCTCTGCGAGGTTCTCCGGCGGCGTTGAGTGCGGGGGCCCAGACGTCCGCGTACTCCGCCTGCGGATGTTTGTCACAGATCTTTCGTATTCGTTCATTCGTTTCGCGGGCCGCATCGCGCAGCTTCCAGCGTTTGATGCTGGGCTTGATGCAGACGAAGATTACCTTTTGACAATCCGGCAGTTCGCTGTCGATGCGCCCCAGAAACTTCTCGAAGTCCTTCACGACCGTGTCTGGTGTTTTGCCGTCGCTGAGGTCATTGTCGCCGGCGTACAGAACCACGACGCGGGGCTTGGCCGGGGTCACGATGCGGCTGAAGAAATGCACGGAATCCGACAGCTGGGATCCTCCGAAGCCGTGATTCACCGCGTTGAGCCCCGGAAAGGACTTCGCCAGGTCCCATTTACGAATGCTGGAGCTGCCCACAAAGACAACGTCCGCTTTGGGCGGATTTCCTGCCGCCAGCTTCTGCTCGATTGACTGTATGTTTTCCTCCCAGCGTTCGGGAGATTTCTTTTGTTTTTGTTTTTCGTCAGCAAGGCCCGGATTCATGGGCAGCAGCAGGGCAGTGGTGGTCACCAGCAGCCAGCAGAATGATCGACGGCGGGGAAGCAGAGTCATGGTCAGGTCCGGAAGCTCTGGAGCTTGATGGAAGGAAGGCCGCGCAGGCTCGGCGGACACGGCGGGACCCGTTATGATATCGTGGCGTTCTGCATCTGCCAGCCCGATCATTGTTCAGGGATTCCCCGAATGTCGCTCAAGGTGTTGCTGATGGGTACCGGAGACTTCGCGCTCCCGGCCTTCCGCGCCGTGCTCGAATCCACCCACACCGTCCCCCTCGTTGTGACTCAGCCCGACAAAACGGGTCGCGGACATCATCAGCACGTGAATGTTGTGAAACAGCTGGCGGACGAATTTTCGGTGCCCGTTCTTCAGCCACCCAAAGTTAACCAGCCGGAGATTCTGGAACAACTACGTCTGGCCGCCGCAGACGTTTTCCTCGTCGCCTCCTTCGGACAGATTCTCCGCCCTGAACTGCTTGCCATTCCGCGATTGGGAGCCTTCAACCTCCACGGCTCACTGCTCCCAAAATATCGCGGCGCCGCGCCTGTCCAGTACGCCATCTGGAAGGGTGAGGCGGTGACCGGTGTGACCATGTTCCGGATCGAACCCGCCCTCGACTCCGGCCCCATGATTGGCCGGGTGGAAACTTCAATCGAGCCCTGCGAGACCTCCGGCGAACTCCTGCTGCGGCTCGCACAGCTCTGCGGTCCCTTCACCCTGCAAATGCTTGATCTGCTCGAACGCGGCACGGCCCGACTCGAACCCCAGAATACAGCCGAAGTAACTCTCGCACCGAAAATCCAGCGCGAAAATGGACGTATCGACTGGAACCTTGCCTCGCGACAAATCGACTGCCACATCCGTGCCATGCAGCCCTGGCCCAAAGCGACTGCTGTGCTTCACCGCGAAGGGCACCCATCCGTTCGCTGCCTGATCCAGCAGGTCCGGGCACTGGGCGAAGCTGAACAGCCGTCTGCACGTGCACTGCCGGGGCGAGCCTGCTTCATGGATCGTCGTTTGTGTGTGCGGAGCGGGGATGGCTGGCTGGAGGTGCAGAGCATTCAGCCGGAGGGGCGGCGGGCGATGGATGGTGCGGCGTTTGCGAACGGCTATCCGCTCGGTCCCCACGCCGAATTCCGCCCGGACAACTCCACGTAAATCGCCCAGACTCGCAGAAATCCCCGCCGATTTGGATTGAATTCCGGATTTTTGGAGTCTTAGCCGGGTTGGTGGCTGACTCAGGTGGATGCGGCCGAAAACGCCTGCTTCAAGTCAGAATTCGTCCATCAAATCACAGCGCAAGTCGTTTCCTGATCGAAACTTCCGATTTTCTCTCCAGACAGTGAAGCAACGCCTCCCGATAGCAGTCAACTCTGCGGGCTGTTCTCGCCGTAGCGGACCACCGCTCGTTCCTCCTCCGCTTCTTCAATTCTGCCAAACGCAGCGCAGTAAACATCCCTTCTCCGTGGTAAACTGTCACTTTCAAAGCGTTGGCGGTTTCCAACGGGCGTCTCAATTTCCGGTTTTTAGGCGGTTTCTCTGCATGAGCGCTGAAACTTCCAAAGAAGTTGTCATCACGGGTCTTGGCATCATTTCTCCGGTCGGAATTGGCCGGTCAGAATTCTGGACCGGTATTTCATCCGGTCGTTGCGGTCTGCGCCGCATTCAGCTGGAAGAGTGGGTGGCATCTCCGGGCTGCATCGGCGGAGAGGTCAGTGATTTCAATGATGAAACAGCAAAAAAGGTGCACCTGAAGACGCTCCGTAAAAGTCTCAAGGTGATGTGCCGCGAAATCCAGATGGGCGTTGCGTCCGCTCTGCAGGCCATGGAAGACGCCGGCCTCAAACCCGGCTCCGTTCCCCCCAGCCGCATCGGCTGCGATTTCGGCGCCAACCTCATGTCCAGCCCACCTGAGGTCATCCACCAGGCGGCACTGCAATCCCGTTCCACCCGTTTCGGTACGCTCGCCTTCGACTACGACCGCTGGGGTGAAGTCGGCCGCATGGGGCTCGAACCCCTCTGGCTGCTCAAGTACCTTCCCAACATGCCCGGCTGTCACATCGGCATCGCTCTCGAAGCCTGCGGCCCAAATAACTCCATCACCCACGACGAAGCCTCCGGGGGTCTTGTCATCGGTGAAGCCTGCAATGCAATCCGCCGCAACCGCGCGGACGTGATGATTGCCGGCGTCACCGGAACGCGTCTGCACACCGTCAAAGCATGCCACGCCGCCCGACTCGATATGCTCGCTGAAGGCCCCGCAGAAACTCGCGTCCGCCCCTTTGACGCTGGTCGCTCTGGTGAAGCCATCGCCGAAGCCGCCTGCAGCCTGATCCTCGAATCCCGCGAGCACGCCGAAAAACGCGGCGCCGCCATTCTTGGTACCGTACTTGCCTGCGGCTCCAGCTCAGTCGCCTCACGCACCGGTGAACCCGACGAAACCGCGGCTGTGACGCTCGCCGCCTCCGTCGCACTCAGCCGCGCCGGCGTCACCCCCGCACAGCTCGGACACATCAACGCCTGCGCCTCCGGAAACCCCGGTCGCGACCGCGCCGAAGCCATTGCACTCCGACAAATCCTCGGACCAGACGCCGAACGCATCCCCGTCACGGCCATCAAAAGCTACGCCGGCAGCGCCGGCAGCGGGTCTTCTCTCTGCGAACTCGCCGCCTCACTGCTCGCGCTCCAGCACGGACTCATCCCACGCACACTCAACTTCTCCGCAACCGACGCCGACACGCCGCTCGATGTCGTCCACAACGAGCACCGCCAGGCGTCCAGCGGACTGTTTCTCAAGACCAGCGTCACTCGCATGGGCCAGGCCAGTGCCGTCGTCATCAAAGTCTGACGGCCTCCGCATCGGCTCTGTTCCTTCTGCACAGGCGGCTTATGTCAACCGGCAGCCCCAGTCCTCAGGCCGATTCCCTTTCAAAGCTGCGAATTCGCCGCGACCAGCCGCCGCGCGGACCCTCCCTCTTTGGCCGCCTGCTGCGATTCCTGCTCCTCACAAGCGTACTCGCCAGCATCGCCGGTGGCGTTTGGTTCTTCGCCTTCTCCGGCGGTGTCTTCCCAGATGCCGCAAAGCTCATGGAGTCCGTGCGCCCCAAACCGGAAGTCCGAGTTGCCATCGTCAGCGTCGAAACGGGTCTTTCTGCTGACGCGACCGTCGTCGCCACCGGCTACATTGAATCGCGTCAGCAGGCCCGTATCGGCGCCCGCGCCACAGGACGAATTCAGGACGTCAACGTCGAAGAGGGCTCCAAAGTGGCAGCCAATGACGTCCTCGCTGTCCTCGAACATGCAGACCTCGACGCCTCACTCGCCGCCACAGAAGCCGCAGCCGCTCGCTGCCGCAGCGAACTCCAGGAACAGGATGTAACGATCCAGCGATCCCGTCGGGACTTCGAACGTGCCGAAAAAGCCTTCGCGGCAAAAACAATGACGGCCGCCGAATTCGATGCCGCAAAATTTGACTGCGACGCCGCTGTCGCCCGCCGCGTCTCCCTCGAAGCCGCCCTCAGCCTCGCTGAAGCCCGTATTCAGGAAGCCCGCCAGCTCCGCGAAAATATGTTTGTCCGAGCCCCCTTCGCAGGTACCGTGATCTCTAAAGACGCCGAACTCGGCGAATCCATCATGCCCGGAGGCATGGGCGAAGCCTCCGGACGTGGCTCCGTCGTCACCATCGCCGACCTCGAACATCTCGAAGTCGATTGCGACGTCAAAGAAGACTTCATCAGCCGAGTCACTGCCGGACAAATGGCCGAAATCAGCGTCGATGCCGTCCCCGATCGCCGCTATCGAGGAACCGTTCGCAAGGTGATACCCATGGGCGATCGCGCACGAGCAACCGTCAAGGTTCGAGTCGCCTTCCAGGATGCCGATCAGAAACTCTTCCCCGAAATGAGCGCAACCGTCTATTTTCTCCCCGAAGGCCAGACTCAGCCAGTCGAACAGCCCGCACCACGCATCTTTTGTCCCAACGACGCCCTGCACTCCGCCAACGACCAAACCTGGGTCTGGATCGTCAACCGCGACGATCGACTCCAAAAGACAACCGTACAAATCGCCGAACGCCGCGAAGACCGCACCGAAATCGCTTCCGGACTCACCGGCGGTGAAAAAGTTGTCGTCAGCAAACCCCAGGATTTCCGCGACGGACTCGCCGTCAAACCCGCACAGTAACTCTGTGCCCAACACCCCGCACACAGAAGCCACCCCATGACTGAAAGCATCGTTCAGGTCATTAATGTCAGCCGCGAATTTCGACGCGACCAGATCACCATTCCAGTCCTCGCCGGAATGAACCTCTCCGTTGATCCCGGTGGCTACCTCGCCCTGATGGGACCCTCCGGTTCCGGCAAAACCACCCTCCTGAATCTCATCGCCGGTCTCGATCGACCCACCTCAGGTTCCGTAATCGTCTGCGGACAGGACCTCGGACGCTCCTCCGAAACCGAACTCGCCAAATGGCGCTCCCGACACGTCGGCTTCATCTTCCAGATGTACAACCTTATCCCCGTTCTCACCGCCTGGGAAAACGTCGAACTCCCGCTCACCCTCACTTCACTCTCCAGACGCGAACGCGATGAACATGTCCGCACCGCCCTTCAGGTCGTCGGACTGGGAGACCGCATGGATCACTACCCCAGACAACTCTCCGGAGGTCAGGAACAACGCGTCGCCATCGCCCGTGCCATCGTTACCGACCCGGATCTCATCGTAGCCGACGAACCCACCGGTGACCTCGACGCCAAATCCGCCTCCGAAATCCTCGATCTCATGCAGCGGCTCAATCAGGAATTCCAAAAGACCATCATTATGGTCACACACGACCCCCACGCAGCCGCTCGCGCTTCCCGTACACTGCACCTCGAAAAAGGCGTCCTCGTCTCCGAAGTCTCCTCCGACCGTACTCAGAAAGTCGCCCCCTGATGTACACTCTCAAATACGTCTGGCGCAACGTTCGCCGCAACTCCGTCCGCAGTCTGCTCACCGTACTCTCCGTCGGCTTCAGCCTCGCGCTGATGACCGTCCTCTACGGCTTCCTCGCATCCACAGACACCTATCGCCAGGAAGCCAGCCTGTCCAATCGCATCGTTGTAATGAACATCCAGGGCTTCGCCGGAAGCCTGCCCATTTCGGCCGTCGATGATGTGCGCCGCACCAAATCCGTCGCCGCCGCCGTTCCGCTCGCATGGTACGGTGGTGCTTATCAGGACGAACGCATGCCGTTCGCTACCTTCGCCACCGACCCAGCCGCTTTCTTCGACGTCTGGCCCGACTACACCATTCCCCAGGAACAACTCAAAGCCTGGCAGAACAACCGCCAGGGCTGCATCATCGATCGCCGAATCGCCGAAAGACGCGGCTGGAGCATCGGAACACGCATCCCTCTCAAAAGCTCCATCTACCCCTTCCCGCTTGATCTCGAAATCAGCGGAATCTTCGATTCCCCCAAAAACACCGACTCCCTCTACTTCCACTGGGATTACCTCAACGAAGGACTCCGCCAGGTCAGCTTCCCGGAACTCGATAACGCCGGAACAGTCTTCGCGCGAGTGGAATCAAAGGACGACATGACCGGTGTCATCAAGGCCGTCGATGACCGCTTCGGCAGCTCCGACACCCCCACTCGCAGCCAGACCGAAGCCGCCTTCGCCAAGATGTTCGCCGATATGCTCGGAAACGTACAGGTACTCATTCGAAACATCGGACTCGCCGTAGTCTTCTCCCTGTCACTGGTGACCGCCAACGCCATGGCCATGGCTATGCGCGAACGTGTCACGGAAATCGCAGTGCTCAAAGCCATCGGCTTTTCCCGCGGTCGAGTCCTCTTGCTGGTGCTCGGCGAAGCCTTCCTGATCTCCATGCTCGGTGGTGTTGTTGGGGTCGCCGTGGGCTGCGTGTTTCTGCAGGCCATGAACCAGGCCATCCCACAATTCTTCCCGCTTGCTCTCAATGAACTTGCAGGACTCTGGATGACCTACGGACTCATCGCCGCCGCGTTTCTGGGAATCGTCAGCGGTATCGTCCCCGCCCTGCAGGCCGCCAGACTCTCCGTCATCAATGGACTTCGCCGCATCGCCTGAACAGGTCTCCGCATGATCCCCGCAAAATACAACCTCCGCAACCTTCGCGTCCGCTGGATGACCACGCTGATGACTGTCATCAGCACCGGACTCGTCGTATGGGCTTCTGTACTCTGCTTCGGACTCACCGACGGACTCCGCTACGCCCTTCAGGTCACCGGTCACGAACTCGATCTGATCGTACTTCGCAAAGGTTCCACCGACGAAATCAGCAGCGGACTCGAACAGAAAGTCGCCTCCGACGTCGCCTCACTCCCAGGCATCGCAAAAGACGCCAGCGGACGGCCGCTCTGTTCCGTCGAATTCGTCACCATCCTCACAAAGCCTCGCCGCAACAACGGCGGAATTGTTAATCTCATCGTCCGCGGACTCGATGACACCGGACGCACGCTGCGACCTGATTTTCGCATCGTCGAAGGTCGAGATGTTAAGCCTGGCACATTCGAAGCCATCACCAGCCGCACCATGGCCGCTCGCTTCGAAAACCTTGGCATCGGCGAAGAACTCGAAATCAACCGCCGCAATTTTCGCATCGTCGGCTACTTCGAAGCTGCCGGCAGCGCTGCTGAATCCGAAGTCTGGACCGACATCCGCGACCTCACACTCGCTCGCAAATCCGCTGGCGCCGTCAGCTCCGTCTGCCTTCGCGCCGAATCCCCCGAACAACGCGATCAACTCATCGATACTCTCGCAGCCGATAAACGCTTTCAGCTCTCCGCAGTCCGCGAAACACAGTACTTCGAAGATCAGATGAATCAGGCCAGTGCCATCCAGTACATCGGGTACGTCATCGCCGGCTTCCTCATCTTCGGAGCCATGTTCGCTGCCGCCAATACCATGTATGCCGCCGTCGCCAGCCGCGCCCGGGAAATCGGTACCCTGCGAGCACTCGGATTTCCACGCTCCGCTATCCTCTCCTCATTCCTCTTCGAAGCCATCGTCCTCTGCCTGCTCGGAGGCATACTCGGCTGCGCCGGCACCCTGCCCTTCAATGGACTCTCCACCGGCACCGTAAATCAGTTCAGCGAAATCACCTTTTCTTTCCGCTTCGGACCCCGAGTTCTCCTGCAGGGCGTTACTCTGGCACTCGTCATGGGACTTCTCGGAGGCATTCTTCCCGCCGTCCGCGCCGTTCGACTGAATATCATCACCGCTTTGCGGGAACGGTAGTCAGCAGCGAAACACCCACAAGCGTGATGAAACCCAGCGGAATCGTCAGGATTCCGGGCTGGCTGAACGGCACAATCGCTGACGACGCGTCCAGCCCGTACACCCGCGAATAAGCCTCACCGCTCAACAAAATCCACCCCATCGAAGATACCATCCCCACAACAATCGCCGCCACAATCCCCTGTTTCGTCACCCGAGGCCAGAACAAGATCATCACCAGCGATGGCAAATTCGCCGACGCCGCCACGCTGAACGCCCAGCCCACCAGAAATGTGGGATTCATCTTCTGAAATAAAATTCCCAGCACAATCGCCGCTGCTCCAACAACCACAGACGATATCCGCGCCAAACGCACTTTTTCAGCGTCATTCATCTTCAACCGGAAAACACTTCCCAGCAGGTCATGAGTCACCGCGCCGGCCGCAGCCAGAATCAAGCCACTCACCGTCCCCAGAACCGTTGTGAACGCTATCGCTGAAATCGCAGCAAACAGCCACGTGTTCATGCCCTTAGCAAGGAGCGGTGCAGACATGTTCTCATCACTCACGTCCAGCTCGCCACTCGTCATCGCTCCTAATCCCAGATACAGCGTCAGCACGTAGAACACGCCAATACTGGCAATGCCCACAATTGTACTGCGACGAGCACTGGCTGCGTCCTTCACCGTGTAATAACGAATCAAAATATGCGGCAGAGATGCTGTTCCGCAAAACAACGCCAGCATCAGCGAAAGAAAATTCAGCTTGTCCGAAAACTTCTCGCTGCGAATCCCCCGAAACGTCGGGTGCTCGCCAGGACGCAGCACCTGACCGCCAGGAGTTGGCTTCGGATAGTACACCGTCGTTTCACTGCCGTCGCCATGCACCAGCTTCTCGCTCCGCCATAACACCACGGTACTGTCCTGAAGCGTTCGCAGAAAACCAACCGCTGAGAGCGGTCCCGTCTCAGTGATGCCACCAGGCAACGACTGCACGTAGCCCACAGGATGCAACTCCGGCTCTCCCTTCTTCACCCCCTTCAAACGACCATTCACCAGTCGCTTGCCTTCGGCCGTCTTCGTCATCGTCTGAGCTTCATGAAGGATCCAGTCAGCCGATTCGCCCTCACCCGCACGACGAGCCAGCCAGACAGTCGTCCCGCCCGCCGACTCCAGACGCACAAATCGCTCCTTCGCCTTCTCCCAGCCATCCGCTGCTGGAAGGATCCGTACGTCAGTCAGCGAACCCAGCACACCGTCGTCGTTGCCAAAGTCCTCCGCCGAAATCCGCAGCTCAGCAAACTCATGACCGTCCGCGCCACCACTCGCAACCTTCAGACCACGGTCCAGAATCATCCATGTGAGCAGCGCACTGAAAACGACCAGCAGAGCTCCCTTCAAAAACTGAACCCACGTCGTGGATACCATCCCCGCAGTCACAACGATCAGAATGACAACCGCTCCCACAAGCACCACCCCAACCCACTGGTCAAACCCCAGCAGCGGAGTCACAAGAGCTCCCGCACCCACCATCTGCGGAATCAGATAAAACACACTCACCACCAAGGTGCTGATGCCGGCAGCCAGCCGAATTCCCGTTGACTGAAAGCGAGCGTCCAAAGCGTCCGCGAAGGTGAACTTGCCCAGCTGCTTCATGGGTTCCGCCACCACAAACAATGCCACAATCCAGCCTGCAAGATACCCAATCGAATACAGAAACCCGTCGTAACCGTAAAAAGCAATCATCCCGCAAATGCCAAGAAACGAAGCCGCTGACAGGTAGTCCCCAGCAAATGCCACTCCGTTCACAAACCACGGAATCTGACCGTGAGCAGCAAAGTAACCTTCAGCGGATTTCGCCTTCCGACCCAGCCAAAAACTCAGGCCCAGCGTAAAGCCGACAAACAGAAGAAATATCCCAACAGCCAGGCCGGAAGACTCATAAATCATTGGTAAAACCTCGAAGGATGCTGGTCAGCGTGTCAGTGGTTAATGGCCGACTGTCGGCAGTCAATTGTCGGGCACTTCGCGGCTGTCGGACGGCTGGTTTCCGGATGCAGGCCCAGGGACCTCCACCGCAGACAACACATCAGAACCCGTCACCGATCGGCCTGCCCGCCAACCCGCTATTCGCTGCTCCTCAAAAAACCATAGACCGCCGACAGCAGTACTGCTCCAAAAATGAGCGCAAAGCCATACAGAACTGCGGTATTCACACCAGAAACGAGCACGGTTTCCATCTGCGCCGGTGCGAAGGCATTCAGTCCTACGAAGCCCAGATAAAAGCCCAGATAGATAAAGAACAGAATCAGCCCTGAACGGGATGCTTTGATATTCATGGAAGCGATCTGAAGGGTTGGAGATCGTGTGCTGGCAGGTATCACCATGACACCCGCAGTCCGGGGCCTTGACGTCTACGCATACGGCGACGCCAGACGGAATTGCGGGCGTTCTTCCAGCCACTTTGCGATGCGATCGGTTCGCGACAGTGCGACCGGCAGGAAGTCGAGCGCCTGCTGGAGGCGATCATTGGGTTCCGCACAGCTGAATCGCAGAAACCCAGCGCCGGCCGCGCCGAAACATTCACCCCCGAGGCACGCCACCCCAAAGTGATCATCGGCCCCTTCAAGCAGATACAACGCAAGCCCGTGACTGGTGATGCCGAGTTCGTTGCAGACCGGCCGGATGCACGGAAAGACATAGAAGGTGGCCGTGGGATCCAGCGTTACAAAGCCGGGGATCCGATTGAGTCCCTCAGTAAGCAGGACGACTTTTTCGCGGAATCTGAGCATGGTTTCGTCGCGTTCACTGGAGTCCTGGTCGAGCGCCGCACAGCCGGCCAGCTGCACAATCGGCGGTGTGCAGGACAAAGTCGTGTTGATCATCTTGCCGATCGCGTCCGTGATCTCACGGGAAGATGCACAAAAGCCAAGTCGCCAGCCGCTCATTGAATAGGACTTGCTGAACGTGTAGGCCGCCACGCACTGATCAAGCATCCCGGGTTGAGCAAGCAGTGAGTGATGGCGGCCTTTCCAGACCATGTGGCAGTAGGGTTCGTCGCTGAACACAGCCACATTGCGGCCACGAATCAAATCGGCGATGTCCCGCAGGTCCTGTTCAGTCGTGATGCCGCCAGTGGGATTGTGGGGCGAATTGAGGAACACAGCACGGGGGGATGGGTCCGTATTGAGAAAATCTTCAATGTCGGAAACCTGCGGACGGAATTCAGTTTCCTGGCGAAGCGGTTTCAGGACCGCACGAGCACCGCGACGCTGAATGTTGGGGATGTAGGTCGGAAAGTGCGGGCTGAACACCAGACACCCGTCACCCGGATTCAGAAATGCCTCGCAGAAAAACTGCTCAAATACCTTCGCTCCTGGCCCGGCGGCAATATTCTCACTGGCGACCGGTATCCCAAATTCCCGTTGCAGGAATCGAGCTGCCGAAGAGCGGAATTCGGGGATGCCGGGTGATGGACAGTAGTGAGACTGATTGTCCCGAATAGCCTGCAGGCCGGAAGCGATGGCCGATGCGGTGCTGTTAAACGGGCTGTCCCCGATTTCCAGTTCCACAACGTCCTTACCAGCGGCCTTCAGTTTTTTGGCGGCAGCCAGCACGGTAAAGGCGGTTTCGACGTTCAGAGATCGGGCGAATTCACTGAGTTGGGCGGTCATGGGAAGCTCGTAGGGAAAAATACAGGGAGTCCGGCGAATGCCGCAAATTAGGGCAGATTGGCTGGCAGGAATCAAATGAATCCGCCAGATTCTGCCAACATACCATGCGGTACTGCGTATATTCTGAGAATCTGCAGGCCGCAGCGGCACCGCCATGCCCTTCTGAATACTGGTGAAATTCACCCCCATGATCGAAACCCGGAACCTCACCAAACGCTACGGCAGCCTGATTGCCGCCAATGACATCTCCCTCCGGCTTGATCAGGGCGACGTCTTCGGGTTCATCGGACCAAATGGTTCCGGCAAAACCACAACCATGCGGATGATCGCAACTCTGCTCGCTCCGGATCACGGCGAAGCCTACGTCTGCGGCAAATCCATCTACACCGACCAGGAAGAAATCCGACGCCTCGTCGGCTTCATGCCCGACTTCTTCGGCGTCTACGACGATATGACCGTCATCGAATATCTCGAATTCTTCGCCGCCGCCTACCGCATCGAAGGCAGCCGTCGCCGCAAAGTGGTCGAAGAAAAACTGGAACTCGTCGATATGGCCTTCAAACGCGATGCCATGGTCAACGAACTCTCACGCGGACAAACTCAACGCATCGGACTCGCTCGCACACTCCTCCATGACCCCGAAGTCCTCCTCCTCGATGAACCCGCCAGCGGACTTGACCCCCGAGCTCGCATCGAAATCCGCGGGCTCCTCCGCAGACTGGGCGAAATGAAGAAAACTGTCATCGTCAGCAGCCACATCCTCCCCGAACTCGCAGATGTCTGCACCCGCGTTGGCATGATCGAGAAAGGTCACATGATCGTCGATGGCAACGTCGCCGAAGTCATGCGAAAAGCCCGTCAACGCATCCTCCTGCAAATCCGCGTCCGCGAACACACCGATCAGGCCGCTAAACTCCTCGAACAGCTTGACTGCATCGAAAAGGTGTCCGTTACCAAAGATCAAATCATCGAAACAACTCTGAAACCCGCCGTCGAAGACTACAGCACCATCCCCGCCGCTCTGATCCAGGCCGACTTCGCACTCCTGCTCTTCCGCGAAGAAGAAGTCAATCTCGAAACCGCCTTCCTGCAACTCACCCGCGGACTCGTGCAGTAACCACACACACCGGTCCTCCCCGCCCACAGACTCCATTGCCAGGACCCTCGTCGCCGCGGCCGAAGACACGCCTCGACTGCTGGACTGATCTCCGCCAGCCTCACCACCTCTCCCCTGACCCTTCGAGACTGCTGTTGCAGTTCATAGAACCAGCACTGCAGCCGGAAATGCAGCACCGGCGCATTGCAGGGCCGCAGTCCTGTTAGGTGATGCGATCGGTTGCCGGAGCGGAAGTGGGGTAGGGCGACAACAACGGAAGCTCCAGGTTTCTGCCGTACGCACGACCATTCAGGCTCCTGCATAAAGGACGCGGATCCACAGGATTCTGTGTACGGTCCACATGTGTGGCAGATATCCACTACTCAAAGACCCCATTGCTCGCTATCATCCGTCGGGGCTTTACGCGTCCACGCCTGCCAGCACGGGGCGAGTGTGCCATTCCTTGTACTGCAGTACATCTCCGGGCGTACCCTTGCCGAGAAGATCAAAAAATGGAAATATCTGCCGCTGAGGGAAGTCTGTCGAATCGGCACCGAACTATGTGAGGCACTCGGGTTCATCCTCCCAGATTTTACGCATCGTGATATCAAACCCGAAAACGTCCTCCTTGATGCGTTGAACGGAGAATCTGTACGCCTCGTGGACTTTGGACTTGCAATCAGCCTTGATAATGCTGCAGATCCGATGTCGCAGGTCAGTGGCACTCAGGGATATATCGCCCCAGAGCGACTCAGAGATCCTGCTGGCCACCGAAACTCGCCGAAGGCCGACCTCCATTTACAACAGGTATCAGCAATCTATTTGCGGAAAATCTCGGTTTGATCGAGCGGTTCAGGCTCTCAGATGGGATCCACAGTGACATCCGCAAGGTTGGGGACGGTATTCAGACCGGGTGCCTGCAGGACGTTGGAAAAAATGATCCAGAGCAGATAGCCAAAGCGGTTGATGATGCCGTGCTGGACTTGAAGAGTCTGAGATCAAAGTGTACTGGTCAGACGAGACTCAAGGTTTGGCCTGTTGAAAGTATTGAAAAACCGACGAAGATTTTGTTGAGCTGTTGGAAGGGATGCTGTGGGCCTACCCCAAGGCCCCCCCCGCATTTATTGATTTCCGCCACCAAACCGCAGGCTGATCTGAAGCCCCCTCATCCTGCACCCATTTGACAACGTTTCTCCATCCCACCACCTCGGTCCTCACCACTCCCCAAGCCCCGCCTCCCGCAATAGCACCCGCGTCGCATCGTGCGCCTCCATCACCCACGACTCAATCTGCGATGGCTCAGGAGAATACTCCAGCTCGATCGACATCCCTCCCGAATATCCCATCTCGCGAATCTGCCGCAAATATGGTCCAAAGGGCACCACCCCTCGCCCGGGTGGCAAATCTCCGTGACGCACGCCGTCGCAGTCCGAGATGTGAATGTGGATTGCACGGCCCGCCAGCCTCGGCAATTCTTCCGCCACCACTTTCGCCAGATGCAGGTGCGAAATGTCGATGTTGGCCCGCAAAGCCGGATGGTCAGCGTCGTCAAGGAAACGCACCATCGAATCCACGCTGTTCACCAAAGATAACGGGAACGGCTCCAGCTCCAGCGCGATCTGCAATCCCAGACCCGCAGCGTAGTCCGCCAGCCGCCGGCAGTTCTCCACCCCCGTACGCCACTGCTCTGCAGGTGAAATCACCTCCTGATTCCAGATGTATTCTCCCAGCACCAGCAGCAGGTTGCTGGCCTCAAGCTCGAAACACAAGTCCAGATACTTCCGGCACCGCTCCAGATGAAACCGCTGCACCGAGGGATTGAAGTCCACAAGACCGGTCGCCACGCAGCATACGGACAAAATTGGCAAGTCTGCACGTGAACATTCCCGACGAATCAGCTGACGCTCACGCACGTCGATGTCCAGCGGGTCCGTAAAAATGTCAATCGTGTCGAACCCGATCTGACGTGTCTTTCGAATGCCCCACGCCGTGTCACGGCCCGCCTGAGCCCACGCACTGTTGATCAATCCAAGCCGCATTGAGACACCCCTTCACCGAAAACCAATAATCGTTCAGACGACATGAGCTTATGCGGGACTGCCGTTCGTGGCAATTCGGGAGCACTCCGAACGGTCCGGTGCACTCCCGGCCCATCTCGCCATTCAATTCTTCCCATTCATCGCATAGCCCCCAAATAACGCTGCCTTCACGTTTTCAATTCGTGCTTCTGCCACTTTTGCAACTCAAACTCGCTTGAACCTATGTTTTTTTTTTCGAGTCCCGAAAACTTGTCTTTTCCGTACAGCGGAAATTCACTATTTAGTCAGCCTGCGCTGGCGCAGATTCTCCGTCGATGCGGAGATGCAGGGAAGTTTCCAGCGCAAGGGGAGGGATTCCCATGCGGTTGATTGTCGGTAAAATTTTGGTTCTGGTTGGTGTTATCAGCCTCGGCTCCGGCATTGCATACGTTGCCTTCAAACGGATGCCTCCCGACGGCCGCGCTGTCTCCATCGCCAGTGATCGTCTTAAACAGGCCGTTGCACTGGCCGAAGACGGCAAAACTGCTCCGCGGGATCCCGATGGCGTTACAGCCACCACCGACGATAACAGCCCCTTCGCGCTCACAGAACCGTCGGCTGACGCACTTGCAGAACTGAACGAAGAACAGTCCGATAGCATTCCGACAACCGAAACAAAGACAGAATTCCAATTTGAGCTGTCCGAGACTGCAGCGACTGTCACGCCTGTCAGTTTCACATCAGAGAACGACGGGAAGAAAACGAACAGCGGCACCGGCAGTCCCTCGGCTCTGACAGCAGCCAAAGACCCAGGTCCTGCCAGCGAAGACACCAGCTCGGATCAAGCCTCCGTGATGTTTTTTAACGCAGGAAAAAGTGGAGGTGCTGCGTCAGAACAGCCAACCGACGTGACCACGCCATCTGCAGCACCCGGCTCGGAACCCAAATCGGCCTCCGCGAACGCAGCCCGAAGTGCCGGTGGCTTCACGCTGCTTCCAGCCGTTGACCCACCCCCAACAAAGAAGCCAGCCACCCCCACCAGCCCCCAGCCGACAAGTCCTCGGAATGCCGCAAAACCGCCCGTCTCCGCCTCCCGCGCCGCACGCGGAACAGCTTCATCGACGCCAGCCCCAAAAACGTCCGCACCAGTAACGTCGGCGGCCGCCACCGGCCCCACAGTTGCAGCAGCCGCCAAACCTGCAACAACTGGCTCCGATCAGAAAGGAACGGCTGCTCCGCAACCGGCCCCGGTTTCGCGAACACGTCCGCAGCCCCAGCCCAGAACTCCCGCTGTTCCCGCTGGTAATCTGTTCTTTACAGGAAACTCGCCCGCTCCCACCGCAGAAAAGCCTTCAGCATCCGCAGCCAGCACAACGCCCAGCCCGGATTCGACTCCGTCAGCCGCGATCACGTCATCCCCAGCACAATCGCCGAAGCCACAGATGATCACTCAGGCGTCGCGATCATCCTCAGCAGCCAACTTCCCGGCCACAGCAACTCCGGATGAAACTTCGAAACCACGCCCCATTGCTTCTCGCCCCACTGCAACTGCTCCAAGTCCCAGCCAACCAGAGCCGTTCAGCGAGCCATCTTTCCCTCCCGTCGAACCGCCAGCCGAAGAGCCGAAAATCGACGCCGCGGGACCTCCTGTCAATGACTCCACCGCGACCGCTTCCAACCCACCCGAAGATCTTCCTTTCATGCGGTCTCCTCGGGAACCCGAAAAGTCCTTCAATCCGTTCGAGCCGGCCGAGCCGGCCGAGCCAGTCGAGCCAGTCGAGCCAAAGTTCGAACCTTCGTTCAACGAACTGGACAAGGATCCCCCAGTCGCTCGAACTCAGGATGTCACCCCGACACCACCAAAATCCACACCACCAGATGTTGACCCGGCGATTCCGGAACCCGTGTTCCCGGAATTGTCCGTGCCCCCTGCTGTCCCGTCCTTCCCTGTTGATCAACGCCCGCAAACTCCTGCCCCTGAAACAACACCAACAAAGTCTCCCGTCGTCCCTCGAAATCAACCCACGCCAACAACCACGCCAACACCAGCACCAACACCAACGCCTGCTTCCACGCCCACTCTGTCGCCCGCACCTGTCCCCACCCCCGCACCTTTTGCCGCTCCCGCAGTCACGCCCGCACCGTCAAACCCAAAGCGGTTCCCCAGCGACGCTGGTAAACCCCGCGTGACACCACCAATCACTTCCACCCCCGCAGCAAATCCCTTCGAAGCCAATCCTGCCACAAGACCCACCGAGTCAGCCGAGCCTGCATTCCCGGACCTCGATGAACCGCCGGTACGACCGAATTCAACCCGGTCGGCTGATCTGCCCGCCGAAGTTCCCCTGCCTACCGAACCTCGACCGTTTTCTGCAGACACCAAACCCGCGGTGCCCTCCAACACCAGCGGACGCGCCGTGGAAAATCTGCGCACCATGCCGGAGCGTCCATCGATCCCCACTGACACGGCAGAACCGTTCCCCATTATGCGTGGAGGTAGCTCAGCTCGCAGCCAGCCGACACCCTCGTTTCCAGCGACGACTCCAGCAGAACCCGAACCCTTCCCACTCACCGAGACCCCCGGTCCGGATATGCAGGAAGAGGCTCAACCACTGCCGCCATTTGAGGAGATTCCATCACGGACCGGCGGTGAATCACCATCGTCCTTTCCAGAAAGAACTCCAGAGCGAACGCCTGGCCGAACTCCGTCCTCCAGCCCCGTTCGCGCCGTTGAAAAGCTCCGACCTCAGCTCACCATCGAAAAGAAGGCGCCCGAGAGTGCCACCATCGGCGTTGCTCACGAATATCGCATCGTCGTCTCCAATGATGGTGATACCGCGGCTCGCGACGTCGTGGTTGAAGATGAACTCAACGGTGCCGCGGAATTCGTATCCTCGAACCCACCAGCCGACTACGACCGCAACAGCGGTGTCATCCTCTGGAACTTCGAAGAACTTGCTCCCCAGGAAAGCCGCGAGATTGTTGTCCGCGTCAGACCCACCGGAGAAGGAATGCTCACCGGAACCGCCACTGTGCGGTTCCGAACCGAAGTCCGTTCCGCCACGCTCATTCGCGCCCCTAAACTCCAACTCGATATCGACGGTCCCGAACAGGTGCTCGTCGGTGATGATGTCAAGCTGCGATTCACGATTCGCAACGCCGGCAGCGGTGATGCGGCCGGTGTGCTGCTTCGCAGCGTACTCCCCAACGCCATCCGACATCCCGAGGGAGCGGATCTGGAGTACGAAATCGAACTGCTCCGTGCAGGTGATGAACAAACCGTGGACCTCACCGCAGTCGCTGCTGAACCCGGTCGCCCCGTTCGCATCTCAGCCGAAATCAGCGCATCCGGAATTCCTCCTGTGATCGCCCGTAACAACGTCACCATCGTCGGCTCGCAACTCACAGTCGAACGCCTCGGACCAGCCAAACGCTTCGTTGGTCGCCCTGCCAGATTCCAGAATGTTGTGATCAATGAATCCGAATTCGAAGCACTCGACGCTGTAATCACTGAAGATGTTCCGGACGGCATGCGCGTGGTTGCTGTCGGAAGTGGCGGGGAATACAACCCCAAAACTCGACGCATCACCTGGCAGGTGCCCCGAATCAGCGCCGGTGAACAGACAGTCCTCGAAGTCGAACTGCAGCCGGATAGTACCGGTCGCATGGAATCCATAGTGGAGGTGGTCGAAAAGGCCGGTTTCCGCTCACGGGCAGAAGAAAACACCGTGGTGGAAGTCGAAGGGCTGCACAATGTCACGGCCAATATCAGCCGCCAGGATCAGCCCGTGGCCGTTGGTGAACGCTTCGGCTTCACTGTCGCAGTGGACAATCGCGGAACAGCCATCGCCCGCAACGTCGAACTCACCATTCAGGTGCCCGCCGGACTGCAGGTACTCGCAGCTGGTACCCGCGAAATCCCTGGCAGGCTGCTTCCCGGTAACGTCGTCCGCTACAGCATCGTCCGCTCACTCAAACCCGGCGACCAGCTGCCGTTCCAGGTCACGCTGCAGGGGCGCGAGGCTGTCCGAAATGCCGTGATCCAGGCACAGCTCAAATACGACGAAATGACCCAGCCACTGATCATCTCGGAATCTGTCACCGTGTTTGATGATCAGCCCTGAGTATTCTCGCTCAAAAATTGATCACCACCTTTTTGGACATGCGCCGTCTCCGACGGTCGTGATGAGCCTCTGCAGCGTTGACCACAGCGACGGTTCGCCTTATCGTCCGTGTCTCCTGCCACGTCCCCCCCACCACCGGCTCTTCGCTCTTCCGTCTCCCACAGGGGCTCGCCATGTCTGCCTTCCCAGCAACCCGCTTCTCCTTCCTGCTCCTGATCCTGCTGGTCGTATCGTTGCCCGTCGTCGCCGACGACGAATGGCCCCAGTTCCGCGGGCCCGATGGACAGGGCCACACCACTTCCCACGATCTGCCGCTCAAATGGAGCGAGTCCGAAAACATCGCCTGGAAGACCGCCATACCGGGCGAAGGACATTCTTCACCCGTGATTTCAGGTCGCCAGATCTGGCTCACCACTGCGATCGTCGAGCCGCTCACAGAGGAAGAGACCAAAAAACGGCTCGCTTCGATCAAAAACCCACAGGGACTGCAGCTGGCCGGAACACTGCGACTGCAGGCAATCTGCCTGAATCGCGAAACCGGCGCGATTCAACACGCTGTGACTCTGTTCAGCATCGAAACTCCGGAACCCCGCCATGCACTCAACAGCTACGCGTCGCCCACACCCGTGATCGCCGGCGGAAATGTCTATTTTCACTTCGGCACCTATGGCACCGCTGCCGTCAATCGCGAGACAGCAGAACTGCTCTGGAAAAACGACAGTCTCAAACTCGACCACCAGAACGGTCCAGGCAGCTCACCTGCTGTCTGGAAGGACCTGCTCATCGTGCACCTCGATGGCACCAACACTCAGTCCATCGTCGCACTCAAAACGGCAACCGGTGAAGTCGCCTGGCAAACCAAACGTTCCGGTCAGATGGATCCGACGCCCGAACTGCAAAAGGCATACGGCACTCCACTGCTGGTGGAAGTGGGCGATCGCCCGCTGCTCATTTCACCAGCCGCCAACTGGGTCTACGGATACGACGCACAAACCGGAGAAGAAATCTGGAAGGCCTCCTACGGCAAACTCGGCTTCTCTACAGTACCTCGGCCCGTTATTCGTGGCGACACCGTTTATATAGCCACCAGCTATATGGCCTCCCGACTCCTCGCCGTCAGATTCACCGGTACCGGAGATGTCACCTCCAGCCATATCTCATGGATGTCAGATCGCCAGATTCCGCAGAAACCATCGATGATTGTGGTCGGAGATCGGCTGTACTTCGTCAGCGACAAAGGCATCGTTCGCTGCCTGGATGCTGTGAGCGGTGAAGAGAAATGGTTTGAACGCCTTCCCGGCGACTACTCCGCCTCGCCTCTCGCGGCCGGCGATCGACTTTATTTCTGCAATCACGAAGGTGCGTGCACCGTCATCAAAGCTGCTGACCAGTACGAAGTTCTGGCCACCAACCAGCTCGACGGTGGTCTGATGGCCTCACCCGCCGTCGCCGGAAAGGCACTGTTCCTGAGAACGTCAGGACATCTCTATCGCATCGAAAATCGCTGAGCTTTCGCAAACAATTGACCTGTCCAGTCTGACCGCTGCGCTCGTGGAAGAATTGTGCTGCTCAATTCGCAGTGAGATTTGCCGCAGGTGATATCGCATAATCGTTCACAGTTTCAGGATTGATCTTTTGCCCGGAATAATGCTGGACCTGTTTCAGTTGAAGGTGTCCATGGACAAATCAGCCGTCCGCTGAGCGTCCGACGCAAAGCTCCCCACGCGGGATACAACGACGTTGTCGCGGACGTTCGAGACTTCCAGGCGATGATCGATCGCGGTGGCGTTTCTGCCAACATCGGCACGCGACTGAAGGAATCCGGACAGGAACTGATTCACCACTGGAATCGACTCCGGTCAAAAACCATTCAGCGGGCGACGTTCGATAAGCACCCTCGCAGACTGCAAGGTGAAATCGTCGATGCACTTCACGACGGTTTTCTTTGCAGCGAGCCGAAGACCGCGGAAACCTGCCGTCGACTGGGGAGGCGACCTTTCGACTACATCCGGACTGCCATCAAGGCTGCCTTCCACAACAATCCTGCACCCAAACTGATCCCGCAGAACTGATCGCTCGGTGCACGGTGACAACCGCAGAGAATCGCACAGACAGGGCACTGAAAAACTCCCATCATCTGGGGAATCTGTGAAATCTGTGGTCCAAATCCGAGTTCCTTGTTTTCACCACAGATCACGCAGATTGCACAGATGCGCGACCGAGCATGTGATCTGGATTCTATTCCCAGACTGACTTATTCATGATTGAAATCATCGCTGGTCCAGACGCATGCAGCGCGTAATCAAGGTGCATGGCACCCTGATGGTCCTCAAGGCTGCCTGCCACAACAAACCTGCACCCAAACTGCTCCCGCAGAACTGATATCCCGGTGCCCGGTGACAACCACAGAGAATCGCACAGACAGGGCACTGAAAAGCTCCCATCATCTGTGGAATCGGTGAAATCTGTGGTCCAAATCCGAATCCCGTGTTTTAACCACAGATCACGCAGATTGCACAGATGCGCGACCGAGCCTGTGATCTTGAATCTGTTCCAAAACTGGCTGATTCATGATTGAAATCGTCGTTCGTCCGGACGCATTCAGCGCGCCTCGCAAGCAGCAAACCTGTTGATGGCACAAAGCGATAAATCCCGGGGGTCTGGGGCTGGCCCCCAACATCCCTGCAAACCGTCCCCGTAAGTTTCCAGTCTGCTTTTCGGGATCTCTATACATGTAGAACTCTAAGTTCCGTGTTACCAGTACCTTCAGGATGCCTTCTCCAAAACCGACCTCGGAAAGCGCATCGCTCTGTGAACG
>JBJTOP010000272.1:0-7108 GCA_046074645.1 Planctomycetaceae bacterium
TGAGTTCTCCTTAAGAAGTGAGGTGGGAAGTGGCCCGGCCCGGCAGGAGTGCTGGGCCACGGTGCGGGAGGCAGCCTGCATTCTGCAGGGCCGACGGACGAAATTCCAGGCACTACGGCCTTGCAGCAGCCAGCTGGAGCATGAAATTCTGGAGTCGGGCGGCCATTTCGTTGCCGTTCGGAGCAAGTCCTGCCTGAATCATGGCGTTCGCGTGCAGCTGCAGACCACATTCGCGGAGGAATTCGTTGTTGCCGGGATTACCGCTGAGCTCTGCAAGTCGTTTCACGAGGGGCGATGACGGATTGACTTCGAGGATCATGCGGCGCATTTCGAAGTCGGGGGCGTTCATTCTGAGTATTCGCTGCATGGTGGTGCTCATGGAACCTTCGGCATTCACGAGGCAGCAGACGCTGTCTGTGAGGCGATCAGAACGGCGAACGTCCTGGACCTGACCGCCCAGAGCCTCCTTAAGGACTTCGATCAGCCGATCAAAACCTTCGGGCACGGCAGCCTGAGAATCTGCGTCGGCGGATTTGTCGGCGGTCTGTTCGTCTGTCGTGGCCGCGGGAAGTTTCAGGTCAGCAGAATCGATGGAGACGATTGATTTGTCGCGGAACGTTCCGATGGCTGAGAGAACGTATTCGTCGGCGGGGTCAGTGAGCAGCAGCACTTCAAGGTTGCGTTTGCGGAAAACTTCGAGGTTGGGATCGCGAAGCACGGTCGAGTGATCCGTGCCGCAGGCGTAGAAGATTTGTTCCTGAGTCGCGGGGGCGCGGTCGCAGTACTCGTTGAGTGACACGGTCTGGCTGGTTCCGGCACTGGTGGTGGACGCAAACCGCAGCAATGTGGCGATGCGATCGCGATTGCCGTCGGCGTGGTTCACGCCTTCCCTGAGAATGACACCGAACTCCTCGTAGAACTTTTCGTAGCTCTCGCGATTTTCTTCCGCGAGTGAATCGAGGTGATCGAGCACTTTGCGGGTGATCACTTTCTGCATGCGACGGAAAATCGTGTTGTCCTGGAGGGCTTCCCGGGAAACGTTCAGCGGGAGGTCGGCAGAATCGACGATACCGCGGAGGAATCGCAGGTAGTCGGGCAGCAGGTCGCGGTTGTCATTCTGCACCAGAATCCGCCGTGCACACAGATGCAGACCATGATCAGTCCGGCCAAAGCCCATGCGTTCGAGGTTGGCGTCAGGGCAATAGAGGACGCTGTGGAACTGAAACGGTGAATCGGCCGACAGGTGCAGGTGCCAGATCGGTTTCTGACCGGGATAGTTGGTGAGGTACTCGAAGAAATTCTGGTACTGTTCCGCTGTGACGCTGCTTTTGGGCTCCAGCCAGATTGGTGGCTGATCATTGATGTGTTCAGACTGCAGGTGAATCGGGTGCGGCACGAATGTGGAGTATTTGCGGATGATGTAGCGGAGCCGCACCGGGTCGGTGAATTCGTCGAGCCCTTCCTTCAGGTGCAGACGAATGCTGGTGCCTCGTTCGACGGGGGCCTCAGCTGGAGTGACCGTGAAGCTGCCATCACCGGTGGACTCCCACTTCCATCCGGATTGCTCGGAGTCGCTGCGGGACAGCACTTCGACTTTGTCTGCGAGCATAAATGCGGAATAAAAACCGACCCCGAATTTGCCGATGAGCGACAGATCCGGGCTGCCTTCGCCCTGCTTCTGCTGCTGGGCTCGCTGGAGGAATTCGAGCGACCCGCTGCGAGCGATGGTGCCAAGATTTGCAATCAGCTCGCTCTGCGTCATCCCGATACCGTTGTCGCGAATCACCAGAACACGCGAATCCTTGTCCGGTTCGACGTCGATCCTCAGGTCGGTCGCCACAGCACCGCCGTGCGTCAGCTGCTGAAAGCGGAGTTTATCGAGAGCGTCGGAGGCGTTGGAAATGAGCTCGCGAATGGTGATTTCGCGATTCTGGTACAGCGAATGCGAAAGCAGCTGCAGCAGCTGACGGATCTCGGCCTGAAACGAATACTGCTGAACCTGTGCGTCGGCAGACATGAACGACCTTCCGTAAGAGAACATCCTGCATGACTTTTGTTGCAAAACAGCAGACTGCCATATTGGCAGCCTGTCGTTCGATGCATCATGCGTAGCAAATGCAGTGCCAGAACGTTGTGCGCGGTTGGAGATCAGCCGCCGATGTTCTCCGGAATTCAATCGGCAGCGAAAACTGCCCTGGCGAATTCGCGGTGCAGTTTCCCGAATTTCCCGCCTGCCAATCCGACGGTGTCTCTGGGAATTTCGTTCCAGCCCGTTACCATACCGGGAATAAGACTGGGGCCTGAATGAAGTGGCCTGCTGATTAAATTCTGTACTCCCGGAGCTCCTCATGGACCAGGACGAAATTCTGCTCGACGCCGAAGAACGAATGGAGAAAGCAGTCAACGTGCTCCTGAATGCACTCAAAGGCATTCGCACGGGCCGAGCGAACCCGGGCCTTGTTGATTCGGTTCGTGTCGAATACTACGGTTCACCCACCCCCCTGAAACAAATCGCCAACATCAGCTGTCCCGAACCCCAGCAGATCCTCATTCGCCCCTTTGATGGATCGACGCTCGACGCGATTGCCCGTGGGATCATCGCCAGCGAACTGGGCATGGTGCCGAACAACGACGGTCGCGTGATCCGACTTAACGTCCCGCCGCTCTCAACAGAGCGCCGCAAGCAGATGGTTTCCCGCATCCGCGAACTTGCCGAGGAGGCCCGGGTGGCCATCCGCAACGTACGCCGCGACGCAAACAAGCACGCCGACACGGCGGAAAAAGAAAAGACCATGTCCGAGGACGACTCGAAGGCCACCAAAGAGCAGGTTCAGGAGCTGACAAAGAAGTACGAAGGCCTCGTCAACGAGAAAGCGGCCTCCCGCGAAAAAGAAGTCATGGAAAACTAGTTCCACCCTCCCAATTCACTCTTCAGGGGTTCGCCATGCTGCAACAGGACCGTCGCCATTTTCTCGCCACCGCTGCTGCCGGGATGTTCTCCGTGCCAGCCGCGCCCAGCGTCTTTGCCGCCATGGCGACCGCGTCCGCTCGTCCAGCGTCCGAATCAGCCATGAAGTTCGGGCTTGTCACGTACCTGTGGGGCCAGGACATGGACCTTCCCACAGTGATTGACGCCTGTGCCAGATCGGGACTGGGGGGTGTCGAACTTCGCACGGAACATAAGCACGGTGTCGAACCCAGCCTCACCAAAGCTCAGCGACAGGAAGTCCGCAAGCGGTTTGCCGACAGCCCTGTCACGCTCGTTGGTTATGGTTCCAACGCCCAGTTTCACGAAAACGACCCTGCCAAAGTCAAAGCCAACATTGAATTGGCCAAACAGTACGTTCAGCTGATGCACGACTGCGGCGGATCGGGCGTGAAGGTCAAGCCCAACAGCTTTGTCAAGGACGTTCCGCGGGAAAAAACCATCGAACAGATCGGCAGATCGCTCAACGAAATCGCAGCGTACGGCCAACAGTACGGTCAGCAGATCCGCGTCGAAGTGCACGGGGCAGGCACCAGCGAACTTCCGGTGATGAAGGCAATCTTTGACGTCGCCGACCACCCCAATGTCGCCGTCTGCTGGAACTCAAATCCCGAAGACCTCAAGGGCGACGGACTCGAACACAACTTCCGCCTCGTCTCCGGCCGCTTCGGCAGAACCGCTCACGTTCGCGAACTCACCGGCACCGACTACCCGTGGCAACTGCTCTTCGCGCTGTTTCGTGACATTCGCTACGACGGCTGGGTACTGCTGGAAGCGCGGGGCAACCCGGCTGACAAGGTCGCCGCTCTGATCGAACAGCGTCAGGCCTTCGAAAAGCTGGTTGCCGGCTGATTCAGGCCGACGCCCGTCGAAAGGGCCGAAAGGAGAGCTGCCTTGGCTGCAGGAATTTCCATCCGCCGACAGCTGATGGTGCCCCTGCTGGCAGGTTTCTTCGTGGTTGTCTCCGGTATCTCCGGTGTTTCCGCATGGCTGCAGTCATCCCGTGCAAGCGCCGAACTGGAACGCCGTCAGGACGAGGCCGTGCAGGTGCTGGAAGACGCAGCATGGCCATTCACCACCTCAGTGCTCAAACAAATCTCCGGACTGACTGGGCAGGATATCGTTGTCCAGGAACCTTCAACCGGTGCAATTCTGTCTTCACTGCCCACGGTCCCGGCCGAAGTCGAAGCGCTGTTGCAGGGACCACCGGTGACCATGACCGGACGATCGGCTGCGTTCGAGCTGCAAAGCGGTTCCAGCCGTTACCGCGTACGGTTTGTGAATCCGCGATGGCAGCCCCAGGCAAGGCTCCTCGTGCTTCTCTCACAGCAAACACGCGACGAAGCCCGCTGGAACGCGGTCTGGCCTCCGGCTCTGATCGGAGGCGCCGCGATGCTGGCCATTCTGCCATGGCTCATCACCATCACCGGACGCTGGTCCGCACGGCTCAGGGACATTCAGCGGCAGGTGGCTGAAATCGCTCGCAGCGAGGTCGGCACGGCATCCGCAGCAGCAGCAGCGCCGCCGGTTCATGGGGATGAGCTGGCGGCACTCGTCGATGACGTGCACGCGCTCGGCGAACGCCTGCAGACGCTCAAAGAACAGCTTTTGCGGACCGAACGCGAACAGCTCATCGCGCAGCTTGTGCAGGGGTTCGCGCACCAGTTTCGCAACGGACTCTCCGGGATCTCGCTGGCAATGCAGCTGCACCTGAGCCGCTGTCGATCCTCCGATGACCGATCACTGCAGATTCTCCAGCGACAACTGCAGCTGCTGGAGACCGAAGTCCGCGGTCTTTTGTCGCTCGATCGTCGCGCCGAAGGCACGTTCGCACCCCTGAATCTCGTCGCGCTGCTGCAGGACTGCGTGCTGCTTGTCGAACCTTCCATCGAACATCATGGGCTGCAGCTGGAAATGATGGCCCTGGTCAGCGTGTTCGTTTCCGGGATTCGAGACAGTCTGCGAGCGGCGTGTGTGAACCTGCTGCAGAATGCCGTGGAAGCGGCCGGGCCCGGTGGCCGCATCCGAGTTCAGCTGCTGGCCGAATCGGGGCGTGCCATCATTCGTATTGCTGACAATGGCCCCGGCCCTGCACCTGAGGTGGCTGAACGAATGCAGCAGGCCTTCGTGACAACGAAACCCGAGGGCATCGGACTGGGACTGGCCATCGTCACCGCAGTGGCTCGCGATCACCACGGTTCGCTCGGCTGGCGGCGCGACCACGAATGGACCGTGATGGAACTCAATCTCCCGGAATGTACCGGAATCGGCGGTGTTGCATGAGTCGGGTCTTGATCATTGACGATGAACCTGCACTCTGCTGGAGCCTTGCAGAAGCTCTGAAGCAGTCCGGGCACACCGTGCAGACGGCCGGTTCTGTGGAACAATCGAGGCAGCGTTTCGCGGCTTTTGAGCCGGACGTGATCGCAGTTGATGTGCGTCTTCCCGGTATTGACGGGCTGACGGCACTCTCAGAATGGCGACGCCAGCGTCCCGATGTTCCTGTGATTGTCATGACGGCCTTTGGTGACCTGCCCACTGCCGCCCGGGCTTTTGCCGAAGGCGCCTTCGAATATCTCGTCAAGCCGTTTCATCTGGATGCGTTCACCGAGGTGATCGTCCGAGCTTTGCAGCGAGAGCCACTGGCTGCCGCCGAGAGCTTCGGTGCCTCCGACTCCGAACTTACCGGACGCAGCGCAGCCATGCAGGCCGTTTATCGACAGCTGGCACTCGTCGCACCGACTCCCTTCCCGGTACTGCTGCTGGGAGAAACCGGTACTGGCAAGGAACTGGCTGCCCGCGCCATCCATCGGCACAGTCGAGTTGCCGCAGGGCCGTGGATTACGGTCTGCCCCGCGGCGCTGAATCCCACGCTGATCGAAAGCGAACTCTTCGGACACGTGCGTGGTGCCTTTACAGGGGCTCAGGAAGCCCGCACCGGACTCTTTGAAGCTGCTGCCGGCGGCACACTGTTCCTCGATGAAATCGCCGATACACCGCTTGCCGTGCAGGTGAAACTTCTGCGGGTTCTTGAAACACGCCGGTTCAACCCGGTAGGCAGCGGAGAAGAGCGAACAACCAACGCCAGATTTCTCGCCGCCACCCACCGTAACCTGCCACAGATGATTGCCGCCGGCACGTTTCGTGAAGACCTCTATCACAGACTGAGCGCGTTCACAGTGCAGCTGCCGCCGCTCAGAGACCGCCTCGAAGATCTGCCGCTGCTCGTCGAACGACTGATCTCACTCACCGGTGATTCGCTCCGGCCTGCCAGCGTTTCACCGGATCTGATCACGGCGCTCGCACAGCGACCATGGGCGGGGAATGTTCGAGAACTTCGCAATGCAGTCGATCACGCACTCGTCATGGCTCGCGGACGAATGCTGCGCGCAGAACATCTGCCGCCCGTGATTTCCGCGTCAGCTCCAAATGCCGATCAGAAACTTGCAGAAGCCATCTCGCTGTGGGTCCGCAGTCAGCTGGATGCTGGCTGTGACCACCTTCCGGAAGACCTCTACGCCATCGTCCACCAGCACCTCGATGCTGCGTTCCTGCCTGCCGTGCTCCGACTGACTCAACAAAATCGCACGGCCGCCGCTCGAATCCTTGGACTCGATCGCGCAACACTTCGCAGCAGGCTCAAGGCAATCAGCGGATCTGAAACACAAAGTGAAGACGACTGAACATGCGGGCCACCCGGAAGACCGCTGAACGGCCGCCTCACGCGTACTGGAGTGTGACCGCACCTGCGGTGTGAGAATAGAGAAAACTGGTGGTGTGGGAAATTGGCCTTCATGCAATGCTATGCGGGTGTAACAAACCGTATGACGCAAGGCATCGAGGCCGGTGATGAGCATGACAACTGGAGATGAATTGGGCAAGACAGATGTGTTTGTGAAATTGGCCGTGATCCTCTCTCCCTTGATTGAGGAAGCCGTTCGGCAGGGTATGGTGATCAAAGAGTTTGAACGTGGACTGTTCGGGGGTTGCTTTCTACCGGCAGACACATGATCGACCAGTTCCTGCTTGCTCAGGGAGACGGCGACCCTGGCGAGACGACCGCTCATCCCGCCGACAGCAACGATGACCAAACGACCGAGCCTCGAAAGATCCACCGAAGCC
>JBJTOP010000273.1:0-16775 GCA_046074645.1 Planctomycetaceae bacterium
GCCAACTGTTCGGCAGTGCTGACGGGCAGTCGCAGCAGTTGCTGTAACTGCACGATCTGTCCCTGCAGCATTCCTTTGCGAATACCACGGGCCTCGCCACGGGCCTCGCCAATTTCGATACCACGCGCCTCACCACGCGCCTCGCCAATTTCGATCCCGCGCGCCTCGCCGATCTCCAGTCCCTGCTGTCGGCCAAAGATGATCCGCGCCTGTTCGTCGCGCTGAGCTTTCAGGCGAGCATTGTATTCCTGCAGTTGTTCGGGGGTTTTAGCAATCATATCGAGGACTTTGGTAGCTTCGGTGAATTCCTTGTCTGGCAGTAACAGGTTCAATTGCTCGGTGGTCAGTTCCTGAGCATGACGCAGAAACCAGCACCAGCGTTCGACCGGCGATGCATTGTACAACGTGTCAGCAGTGACCTGAAGATGATTTAGCTGCAAAAAATGGATTTGCAGATGGTCTGTCAGTGTCAGATGCAAAGTTTTCTCACGGAGCCGGAAATCCAGATGCAGCTGCGCGGAACTTTAGCCGCATGGCGGTAGCCTGCGGGCGAAAATCCCCTGCCCACGCCCCGCCAACGCACTCGCCAGCGCGCACCTTCGGTGCGGAACGTAGCCGGGGGCTTCCGCCCGACCGCTCAGTGCATAGCCGCATGGCGGGAGCCTACGGGCGAAGGACACTGCCAGGCCCATGGGGCTACCCGCACGACCCTGCACTTGCTTGCTGTTCGGGGCCGTAACACTTTTGCAACGCTGGCTCATGCCTGTCGCGCGAGGTTGCCACGGTGTTTCCGGGGCGAGACCGGAATGTCACCCTTCACACAGTTTCCAGCCTCATCGCTTTGTGGTCGCCTGTTCCTGAGTGAGCTTTGCAAGCTGCTGATTCACGGTTTCCTGGATCGACAGGAGGCTGTTGTAAGCTGGGGAGGCTTTTCGATAGTCTTCTTCGGTCAGCTGCTTCTGAAAAAACTGGAAAACGGGGTGATAGGTACCAGGGCGCTTGAGTTCGCACTTGATCTTAAAACTCACCGAAACGCCCTTTGGAATCTCTGAGATCTTTCTCAGAGCACGTTCGGCGTTTGCGTTGTCCTGTTCCACCTTGCAGCAGGCAAACAAACCCAACAGAGCAAGCGCCCGTTTGTGCCGACGGTCCTCGTCCATGGAGTCCGACTGAATTTCAGCAGCTCGGGTGTAATAGATTCTTGCAGAGTGAATCAGTTCTGCAGATTTGTTGGGACTGGCCTTTGCCTGTTCGAAGAGCGCGACTGCGGTTTTCAAATCTGCATCAATCAGCCGTTCGAACTTCGCATCCATGGACTCAATGATGCCAAGATACTCGCTGATCATTTCAATTCCGGCGGGGGCGGCCAGCAGCAGACTGACAGGATCCTGAGCAGCCGCCATGCGAACGCTTAGAAGCAGCCAGACAGACAACGATGACAACACAGCAAGCTTTCGCATGGCTTGTTTCCTGATTTGGTACGTCTCTATTCACATTCTGGAACAGGAACGCTGACGGTTTTGTGCAGGTGACGACTTTGCCCGTTGCCACAGACCATGTGACTCATGCACCAGAGTTTTTTCGAGTCTGCTTTCACCCATTCGCGATATCAAGTGTTTCCATGAAACGCTCTGGACGGACCGGGTTTGTTTGTTTGCATGAGCAATGATGAAGCATCAGTTCCTGTGGGTTATCGGCTGGCAAACAGGATTCGCGGCAGAGCGGTGCAATCAGTTGCGTCGAATTGTGATCTGATACTCGCCCGAGTTGCCGGCTCGTGAATGTTCGTGGTCATTGATCTGCAGCCAGAGTTCTGAGTTTGGTGGGAGCTGGATGGTTGACTGAGTTCCGACTGGTATTCGTACCGGGGGCTGAGTGGCTTTTCGGGGGATGACGATTGCGGTCAGTTGGCCGATGGGGCGGTTGTGGGAATATTGAATGGTGATACCGGCGGGTTCTGAGATCCATGGTCGAGGCTGTTGGTGAAGTGTGCAGCGTCCGGTGGCGGAGATGACGAGGCTGGTTGCGGATTCGGTGAAGATTCCGGTGGGCTGCCACGAGCGGTCGGCGGCGACCTGAAGCGTGACATCTGAGCTGCCGGGTGTCCACGTTTTCCACTTAGGATCAAGTTCCGGAAACGAACGCTGCTGGTCGAAGTCTTCTTCGAGGCAATCCAGTATCAGCAGCCAGACGACAGCGAGTCGTTCGATGGTGGCCTTGTCGACTTTTGCAAAAGCTGACTGGAAGTCTTGTCCGCTGCGAGCCTGGTTGACGGCGGCGAAGCGGGTGTGGAGTTCCGGGTGCGAATTGAGGAGCCAGACGAGCGTCCAGGCCTGGGCATATTTGAGTTCGGACAGAAAGGTGTTGTCTGTTGGAAACAGGACATCTTCGAGCACGAGTCCTGAATCTGCTGGCGGCAACGATTCAACCGGAAATCCGATACGACCGAAGGCCTGTTCCCGGATCTGCGTGATGCGGCCCCAGCCTTCGAAGCCGGTCTGTGATGCCGGGAGGATGCCGAATCGTGGAGGAGCGGTGGTGGTAACTGAGTGAGTTGCGAGGTATTCGGCCAGACCTTCCGTGAACCAGAGTGGTGGAATGTCGCGCATACCGGCTTCGCACATCATCCAGCAATGCACGAATTCATGCAGCAGGAGATGGCGGCGATAGTAGGCTGAGGGCTGATTTCGCATCCAGAAGCGGTAGCCCAGGTGTCGACCGTGTCGGATGACAAATTTTTCATCCGGCAGCAAACCGGCCTGTTGAAAGCGTTCGGGGGCTTCCATGAGAAAGCCGGTAACCTGGAACTCGCCGCCATCAGCGGCGGGTTTTAAAGGGGGCAGCGATTTGGTGATTTCAGTGAAGAAGCTGTCTACCAGTTCGGGAAGACCATTAACGTCTTCGGCGGGTGCATCGGTGACAAGGAGGAGGTGGCGGGACCTGAGGAGTCTGAGTCCCGCGGCATCCAGTGCTGTGGGGTCGATTGGAGGGCGATCGTCGGGAAGACGAAAGCCGGGGGGCTGTTGGGCCTGTGCAGCGACCGTGTGTGGGACGGCGGCTGCGAGCAGACCTGTGGCGAGGATGGTGAGCAGGAGCAGCGAGTGGCGTTCCATCGGGGTGGTTTATTCCGGCAGAGGTTGGTCCTTTGTTTCCGGTGCGAAGGGCAGGGCAATCAGACCGATGAGGAAGACGGAGCACATTGTGATGCCGGCCCAGCGAAAGCCTTCGGCGCCGACATAACCGCGTTCGGGAGAGAAGACTTTGGAGGTGAGATTGGCAAGGAAGTAGGGGCCGATGGCGGCGACAAACCGTCCGACGTTATAGCAGAAGCTGGTACCGGTGCTGCGGAGTCGTGTGGGAAACAGTTCGGGGAAATAGACGGCGTAGCCACCGAAGATAGAGAGCTGGAAGAAGCCCATGAGAGGTGCCATCCAGTAGATATCGGCGGTACCGGCGAACTTGCCGAGGTTCCAGTAGAGGTTGGCGGTTGCGAGCATGGCACCGAGGAAGCAGATTGCGAAGGTCGCGCGGCGTCCGAGGATCTGGCTGACGTAGCTGTAAAGAAAAATCCCGAAGAATGCGCCGACATTGGTCATGAGCAGGGTGATGCCGGAGAGAAACTTCAGCTGGGCCTTAATCTGATCGGGTGTCATTCCCTGGGCTTCGAGCATGGGTCCGAACACGCGTCTCTGCAGGTCGGGAGCGAAGAAGCCGATGCCCCAGAGTCCGATGACGCCGGCGCAGGCAAGCAGGAGTCCGACGAGGGCGCGGTAGCGGAGGAGGGGGTTGCCGAAGAGTTCACCATAGGAACCAAGTTGTCTGGTGACGCCGTCAGTGGCTGAAACGGCCTGCCAGCGTTCGGGTTCGCGAAGTCGGGAGCGGACGAGCAGCGAGAGCAGGGCGGGGGCTGTGCCGATCAGGAACATGACCTTCCAGCCTGTACCGGCCATGCCGATGAGTGCGGCCGTGATATTGCCGACTGCGGAAAGGGCCTGGAGCAGCCCCAGTGCGTGGGGGCGTGCGCGGGTGGGCATGACTTCGGCGACAAGCGCCACTCCGACGGCAAATTCGCCGCCGACGCCAAGTCCTGTGAGCAGTCGCAGGACGGCGAAGTCCCAGAAGTTTCTGGAGAATGCGCTGATACCTGTGAAGATGGAATACATCACAATCGTGACCAGCATTGTGCGAACTCGCCCCCAGCGGTCTCCGAGAACACCGAAAAACAACCCGCCCGTGGCCCAGCCAATCAGAAAAAAGGACGTGGCGTAACCACCGTACTGAGCACGTTTGGCGATCAGTTTTTCAGTGACGCGTTTGTCGGCGGCGTCTGCAGGTTCGTCCGGTTTTACGCTGGCAGCTTTGGCGGCGGCGATTTCTTCGTCAGTCAGACTAATCAGTTCTTCCATCGCGAGGGGGCGGGCAAGCGTGAACAGCTGCTGGTCCATGGTGTCGAAGAGCCAGCCGAGAGCGGCAACGACGAAGACAAACCAGTGGTAGCGGTTAAGTTCGCGATACCATGGTCCGGACCCGGAATCGGGGGAATGACTGGAATTGTGTGGGATGTCGGCGTGCACGCGAACGTCTCCGGTTCTGTTCAGAGCAGAATCAGGGGGGCGGGATACTGGAGCGGAAGTTGCCGGGGGGCAAGAAGAGCCTGGCGGCGAACTGTGTCATAATTGGCCTTTCGGATCAACCAAGTCGCCTCGCCTGAATTCCCTTGCAGCGGAATTTCGGCAGCACCCGGCGGGGGCTGTTAAGTGCCCAGTTAACTCGGTAGACTGAGCGGTGATAGTACCGTTCGGAACGGGACATGCTTTGGCAGGGTGAACTTCGCAACGGGTCGTCTATGAGTGGTTCCAACACAGTCTCCGCTTCCCGACGGCAGCCCGTGCTTGGCAGGCATGTATTGAACCTGCCCAATCTGATTACCGGAACGCGGCTGCTCCTGGCTTTCGTCCTGTTTGCACTGATTTCGGTCGCAGAATTCTGGATCACTTCTGCGTTTCTGTTCATTCTTGCGGCCTCCACGGATGCCCTCGACGGTTATTTTGCCCGCCGCAATGGTCAGATTACCGTGCTCGGTCGGATCCTGGATCCGTTTGTTGATAAGGTGATTGTCTGTGGTTCCTTTGTGTGTCTTCTGGAGCACCAGGATCGTCCTGATTCCGGTGTGCGGGCATGGATGGTGATCATCATTATTGGCCGAGAGATGTTCGTCTCCAGCCTCCGCGGAATCCTGGAAAAAGAAGGCAAGGATTTCTCTGCCAGCTTCTCCGGGAAGCTCAAGATGACGCTGCAGTGCGTGGCTGTCTCTGTGAGTTTGTTTTCGATGTCTCCGCAGTTTGCGTGGGAATGGGTACCTGTTGCCCGCACTGCAGTGCTGCTTGTGGCGGTGCTGGTGACACTTTGGAGCGGCGCTGTCTACGTGTCTCGTGGTTTTGCACTGCTCCGCGAAGATTCGGTCTGAGTCCGTTTCTGTGGGCTGAAGCGGATTTAACGCGCTGACACCAGGAGATTGTTCTGAGCGCGGAAACCTGAGACGGCTCAGGGGAATTCCATGATGTAGTCTGGCCTGTTCAGTATTCTTCCGCAACAACGGTCACCCCCTGCAGCGGGTGACCCCCGGGGATCAGGCCGATGACCAGTCAGACAGCGCAACACGACAATCAGGCAACTCAGAGCTCTCAACCTGAATGGCTGCGTCTGGGATTAGCGGCGGCCGTGCTTCTCAGTTGCGGGATACTGCTGTCGACGCGTACTGTGGAACCGGATCTGTGGGGCCACATTCAATACGGCGAAGACTGGCTTTACAGTGGAACGCTTCCGCGGACAGCAACGCATACGTATACGGCCAGTGGATATCCGTGGATCAATCACGAGAACCTGTTTGAGTTGTCGGTGGCACTGGGGCAGCGTGCGGTGGGCGGGGCAGGGCTGATGATCCTGAAGACGCTGGCGGGGCTGGCAGTGATACTGGTGATGCTGCGACGGAGCGTGCGTTTGCAGATTCCGTTGGTGAGTGCAGCGGTTTGCCTGCTGCCGGCGGCGATGTGTCTTGCAGAATTCTGGCTGATGCGCCCGCAGCTCTTCAGTTTCATTTTCTTCGCAGCGCAACTTGTGTGGACAGAAAGAGCATTTGCGGACTGGCAGGAGGGCAGGGCCCCGCGATATCGGTGGCTTTGGCTGTGCCTGCCACTGATGGTGCTCTGGACAAATTCGCACGGTGGAGTGCTGGCGGGGTTATGTGTTTTCCTGGCTTTGCTGGGGTTGCGTTGCATCGAAGCGTTTCTGCGACGGCGGGCAGATGCAATGCGTGTATCGATGCATCTGGGTGTGCTCTGCGTGCTTGCGGCTGGGACGTTGTTTGTGAATCCGTACGGCTGGGAGCTGCCGTACTGGTTTGCAGTGTCCCTGAGTCAGCCCCGCCCGGAAGTATCTGAGTGGGCTGGGCTGCTGGACGGCGGGCCGGCGTCAATTCTGTTTGTGTTCCTGACGGTGGTCACGGTGTTCAGCGTGAAGTACACGCGTCGTCGGAGGGACTGGGTGGAACTGATTCTGGTGGCCGTCGTGGCGTTGCAGGCGCCCGGCCATATACGGCATCTGGCGTTTTTTGCGCTGATGTTTGGCCTGAGGTTGCCTGAGCATTTTGTGTCTGCCTGTGAGGCGGTGCTGCCGACTCGTGCGGTGCGGCCGCTTCGGGGGGCGGGCGCATGGTTGGTGCAGGCTGAGCTCGGGCTGATTCTGGCTGGCTTGTCAGCTGTGCTGATCCATCGGCATATTGTGTTCGGTGTGCCACGTGAGGAGTATCCGGTGGACGCCGTGGCATTCATGGATCGGCATCAGTTGCAGGGAAAGCTGGCAGCGACGTTTGACTGGGCGCAGTACTCACTGGCGGCGCTGGCTCCTGCAACGACTCTCGGTTTTGACGGTCGCTACGACACCTGCTATCCGCAGCAGGTTGTGGACATGCATTTCGATTTCCTGTTTGGGCGGGAGTGGAAGCGTCGTCATCGCGGTCAGGATTCCGGGCCGATTGACCCCGAGAAGTTGCTGAGTCATGGCACTCCGGATCTGGTGCTGCTGAACCGTCGGCGCGATGTGCCTGCGGTGAAGCTCATGGCCACGCACCCTGACTGGTCGGTGCTGTACCAGGACGGACTGGCTGTGCTGTACGGGCGTTGCAGCGTCTATGACGACCTGCTGAGCGTGCGACATTTCCCGGAAGAGTTGCGTCAGATTTCCGATGTGCGTCCACAGGGGCGCGCGGAGTGGCCTGGGTTTCCTGGGCGGAACGGGCGGGATGCATTTTCGCCGGCGCGGGCTGCTGAGGTTCAAAGAGGGGCAACGGTGCGAATGTCGCAGCGCTGAATGCTCAGAGCTGCTGTTGATCAGCGCTCCGTTCAGGCGACGATTTCGTCAACGACTCGCGCAGGCAGCACGCCTGTGAGTCGGAAATCGAGTCCCTGGGAGCGGAAGGTGAGGCGTTCGTGGTTGAGGCCCAGCTGGTGGAGGATGGTGGCATGAAGATCACGGACATGGACGGGGTTTTCGGCTGGTCCGAAGCCGAAGTCATCAGTCCTGCCGAACGTTGAGCCTTCCCTGAAACCGCCTCCTGCAAACCACATTGTGAATGCATCGATGTGGTGATTGCGGCCGGTGGATTCACGCACCTCGCCCATGGGTGTCCGCCCGAACTCGCCGCCCCAGATGACGATTGTATTTTCCAGCAGACCTCGTTGCTGCAGGTCGCGAAGAAGTGCTGCACAGGGCTGGTCGATGTCCCGGGCTTTTTCCGGGAGATGTTTTTCGAGATTTTCGGTGGCACCTCCATGGTGATCCCAGTTGGTGTCGTAGAGCTGGACGAATCGGACACCTCGTTCGACGAGTCGGCGTGCGAGAAGGCAGTTTCGGGCGAAGCTGGCTTCCCTGGGGTCCTGGATTCCATACATTTCGAGGGTTGCCGGAGTTTCACCGGAGGTGTCCATGAGTTCGGGGGCGCTGGACTGCATCTGGAAGGCCATTTCGGCGGCGTTGATGCGTGTGGCGATTTCTGCATCTCCCGTGACATGGAGTCTTTGGCGATTGAGAGCGGTTACGGCATCGATGACCTGTCGCTGCTGATCGTCCGTGATTCCGGATGGTGTGGACAGATTGACGATTGGATCGCCCTGATTTCTTAGCGGGACTCCCTGATAAGTTGTTGGCAGGACTCCGCTGCTCCAGAGCACGGAGCCTCCGCGGGGCCCGCGTGGTCCGCTCTGAAGAACAACAAATCCGGGCAAATTATCGCACTCGCTTCCCAGTCCCCAGGTGATCCATGCGCCCATGCTGGGGCGGCCGAATTGTCCGCTGCCGGTATTCATGAAGAACTTGGCAGGGGCGTGATTGAACAGGTCTGTTTTGCAGGTCTTTACGAGGGTGATGCGGTCAACGATCCCGGCAGTGTGCGGAAGCAGGTCGCTGATCCATGTACCGGTCTGACCGGTTTGTCGGAAGCGGCGTTTGGAGGCCAGCAGGTTATTGCGATGGCTGCTGTCCATAAATGCGAAGCGTTTGCCAGTTGTGTAGCTTTCGGGAATGGGTTTGCCATTGAGTTCCGAGAGCAGTGGCTTGTGGTCGAAGAGGTCCAGTTGTGACGGTCCACCTGCCATGAACAGGTAGATCACGTTTTTAGCCTTTGCGGGATGATGGGCGGGTTTTGGCTGCAGCGGATTCGCGGGCATTGGCTGAGTTGCGGCAGCGTTTTGGCGGGTGAATGTGGAGAGTGCGATGGGAGCGAGGCCGATGGCGCAGCGTTCAAGGAAATGTCGCCGAGTGGCGGCCAGCATGGGGTTTGAGTCAGCGTGGTGAGTGTCGTCTCTCATGGCATTCATTCTCGGGTGACAGTTTCGTCGAGATTGAGCAGTGTGCGGGCGGCAGTCAGGGGATCGAGCTGTCGCAGGACGGCCAGTTCGTCAGGGTGGGGCGTTCTGGACGTGCAGCGGCGGAAGGCCACTTCGAGTCCATCTGTTTGAATGATATTTGCGAGTGCTGTTGCAAACTCGAAGAATGCCACGTCATTCAGGAGCGTGAGTGCCTGGAGTGGGGTGTTGCTGCGGACGCGTCGTGTGCACGTGCTGAATCCGTCCGGGGCATCAAAAACGGTGAGCGAGGGTGGCGGTGACGCTCGATAAATGAATGTATAGAGGCCGCGTCGATAGCGATCCTCGCCTTTGCTTTCCGGCCAGACTCGACGCACCTGACCGACGTTGAGCGAGCCCTCCGGGATGGGGGGATAGACAGGCGGTCCGCCGAGTCTGGAGGACAGCAGGCCACTGGCGGCGAGCGCAACGTCGCGGACAACTTCTGCATCGAGCCGCAGGCGGCGCTGCCGCGCGAGGAGATAGTTGTCGGGGTCTTTTTCGAGATGTTCAGGGAGCACTGATGAGCTCTGACGGTAGGTTCTGGAATTCACAATCAGGCGATGGAGCTGGCGGAGGCTCCAGCCGCGTTCCATGAACTCGACGGCCAGCCAGTCGAGAAGTTCCGGGTGGCTGGGGAGCGTTCCCTGGGAGCCGAAGTCGTTTTCGGTTTCCACAAGTCCTCTCCCAAAGTACTGCTGCCAGACTCGATTGACGATGACTCGCGCTGTCAGAGGATTTTGGGGACTGGCGATCCACTTTGCGAGATCGAGCCGGTTGGGAAGAGGATTTGTCTGCGGCAGCGGGGGCAGGAGTGCCGGAGTTCCCGGGGTGACGACTTCGGAAGGACGGGTGAAGTCTCCGTTTACGAAGATCGTGGTGGACCGCGGATTTGAACGTTCCTGCAGCACCATCGTCGTGACGCCCTGGTTCAGGATGACATCAACTTCGTTGTAGCGGTCGTTCAGTACGCGGAAGGGGCCGACACCGCCGATGCTGCCGGCGAAGAGAGTTCGATTCTGAGCGAAGCCTCGCTTTTCCTTTGGGACGTCGAGTGCGGCGTTGATGGCAGTGGAGAGGCTTTTGCGAGTCTCTTTGGTCAGGGCCTCTTCCCAGTCAGCCAGTTCGGGGGCATGCTCCTGCATGTAATTTATGAGTTTGGTCTCCAGCTCTCGAAACTCGCGGTTGAGTTCGGTGACCTTAATATCAGGATCGAATACCTTGAGAGTTGGTTCATCCTGATTATTCAGAAAGGCGAACAGGCGATAATATTCCCGCTGCTCGATGGGATCAAATTTGTGATCGTGGCATTGAGCACAGCCGACGGAGAGTCCCAGCCAGACGGTTCCGGTTGTGGCAACGCGGTCGAAAATGCTGTCGATACGGAACTGTTCGCGGTCAATACCACCTTCCTGATTGATCTGCGTATTGCGATGGAATCCAGTGGCGATCTTTTGATTTTCCGTGGCATTGGGAAGCAGGTCACCGGCAAGCTGTTCGATGGTGAACTGATCGAATGGCATATCGGCATTCAGAGCGTTGATGACCCAGTCGCGGAATTTCCAGATCTGTCGGGGGGCATCGATGGAGTAGCCGTTGCTGTCAGCATATCTGGCCTGATCGAGCCACCAGCGTCCCCAGCGTTCACCGTAGTGGGGACTCTGAAGCAGGCGATCGACGAGCTCGGCGAAAGCCACGTCCGGATCGACTGCTGATGCCGCGGTGAACGCCTTGATTTCCTCGATCGTCGGGGGCAGTCCGGTGATATCAAGCGACACGCGGCGAATGAGCGTTTCAGAGGATGCGCTGGAAGATAATTTCAGACCCTGCTGAAGTGCCCGCTGCTGCACAAAATGATCAATCACGGCACTGTTGGCGAGCTGTTTGTGATCATTGAGCGAAGGATCTCGTTTGGGTGCCTGGAAAGACCAGTGAGGTTCGTAATGTGCTCCCTGTTCGATCCACTGCCGCAGAATTTCCTGTTGTTGTGGGGTGAGGGGATGTCTGTGTGACTTTGGCGGGGGCATCACGACGTCCGGATCTGTACTGCGGATGCGTTCCCAGACGGCTGATTTTGCGGGATCCTTCGGGACAATACCGGTCGAACCGTTCCGATCTGCCGTGGCACCTTCAAAAGTATCGAGTCTCAGGCCGGCCTCCCGATGCTTTGGATCAAAGCCATGGCAGGCGAAACAGTTTTCGGAGAGAATTGGGCGGACATCGCGGTTGAAGGAGATCGGCTCTGTCTGCGGAGCTGCAGCCTGTGTCGAGGTGCCGGCGAGAGCGAGAGCCGAGGCAAGAAGGGCAATGACGGTTGTCATGGTTCTGGTTCCCTGCGGCTAGACTGTCTCGAAGCCCTGACGCTGATCACGCTTCAGCCACGAGCTGGCTTCTTTGTCATCCACGAAGTCCTCTGTGTCCGGGTTCCATTTCAGCGGTCGGCCAAGACGCATGGAGATATTGCCGAGATGACAGGTGGAAACAGTCCGATGGGAACTGAAGGCATCGGAAATTGGTGTACGTCGGGACTGCACACAGTCGAAGAAGTTGCCCATGTGATTGATGATGGCATCGAGCTTGCCGGCACGGGGCGGACGGTCGAGGTTATCGTAGTCGTAGACAGTCCAGTCTTCGCGTCTGAGCGGCTGCGATTGCAGGGCTTCAACCGGAGCTCCAGTAATTTTTCCTCGGTTGACGAACAGTCTCCCGGCATCTCCGGTGAAGAGAATGCCATTGTCGCCGCCACTGTCTGCCACTGTCATGACAACGCCGTTTGCGAAACGGTAAGTGGCGTGGAAGTCAATGGCCACGTTAAATCCATTCGCCACGTCGGGCATTTTTGCGGTGCCGTGAATTTCGATGGGGTGAGAATCAATGGCCCAGTGTGCGATATCGATGTGATGGGCTCCCCAGTCGGTCATCTGGCCCCCGGAATACTCGTACCACCAGCGAAACGTGTAATGTGATCGTTCTTCGATATACGGCACATCCGGCGTCTGGCCCTGCCAGAGGTTCCAGTTGAGATGGGCGGGGGGAGTGCGTGGCACGAAAGAGCTGCTGGTGACATTTTTTCCAAGTACCACATCAACCTTTTGCAGCTTTCCGATGCGCCCCGCTCGGACCATTTCAACAGCGAGGCGAAAGCGGTCGTCGCTTCGCTGCCACGAACCCACCTGAACTATGCGGCCGGTTTCCCGAACGACGCGGCAGAGTTGTTTGCCTTCATCGATGGTCAGGGTCAGAGGCTTTTCGCAGTAGACGTCTTTTCCGGCGCGGCAGGCGTCGATGACCATTTTTGTGTGCCAGTGATCCGGGGCGCCGATTGTGATGACGTCCACGTCCTTTCGACTGATGAGGTCCCGGTAGTCTTCGGCTGCGAAGGGAGTACTCCCGAAGGCCGCTTTGGCCTGATCGCGGACATTGCGATCGACATCACAGACAGCCGTAATATCGCCGTAAAGCTGGGCTTTGTGAGCAATGACACTGCCCTGATACCGCAGGCCAATAACGCCGACTTTGGGGCGGTTCAGGGGTGACCGCGATGGCGTTGCCTGTGTGGGGGCAGCGTACAGGCCGAGGTTGAGTGCCGCTCCTGCGCAGGCTGCCGAGGAGAGGATGGCCTGGCGGCGATTGATGTGGCGACCTTGTTTGTGCTGGGGGGCTGTCATTTCATTCATCCTGTGACCGCCTTTGCGTTTTCGGTGGATGGGGTGGGTGCGTTCTTTTGAGGGTGGATGTCACAAGTTGAATTGCGCGATGTAACACTTTACAGGAGTCTGCCGGTACTGTCGCCGAACTGTTCGACAGGAACCTGCATGCGGTCAAGAATGGATGTGTACAGATTGCAGAGTGGCGTCTGGCCCTTTGAGGCAATATGCTGACCGACAGGGATTGATCCACCTCCGCTGCCGCCCAGCAGAATCGGAAGGTTATCCGGGTCGTGTCGATTACCGTCCGAGATACTGGATCCGAAGAGGATCATGCAGTGATCAAGCAGTGATCCGTCGCCTTCCGGAATATCCCGGAGTTTCTTCAGGAGCTGGGCGAACTGGGCCACGTGCCAGCGGTTGATGGCTTCGTACTGACTGATTTTTGCGGCATTGTTTTCGTGATGAGACAGTTCGTGATGGCTGCCGGTGACGCCATCGACGAAGGAAAAGTTTCTGCCGGAGACGTCGTTGGCGAACATCATGGAGGCGACGCGGGTGGAATCTGTGCGGAAGGCGAGCACAAGGAGGTCGAGCATGAGGGTGATGTGTTCGCGAAAGTCAGCCGGGATTCCTGGGGCGGGTGGCTGAGTTTCGGCGGGGGAGCCGGGTTCCCAGCCGGCGGGGCGCGGTTTGGAGGCAAATTCGATGCGTCGCTCTACGGCGCGAACGGAATCAAGATACTCGTCGAGTTTGAACTGGTCATCGCGTCCCAGTTTGCCCCGAAGCTGGCTGGCATCTTCGAGGACAAAGTCGAGAAGGTTCTGGAATTCGGCGGCTTTGGCGGTCTGGCCTGCAAGACGCCTGCTGAACAGCCGTTCATAGACAAGCCGAGGATTGATTTCCCTGGCAACCGGTCGCGATGGGGACTGCCAGGAGATGTGCGAGCCGTAGAGTCGTGTGTAGCCGACGTTACTGTCGATGCCGCTGATGACAGGTTCGGTCCCCAGTTCCAGCGAAGGCAGTGGCGTGAATTGACTGGTGTACTGAGCGATCAGCTGGTCAATGGAAATCCCTCCGCTGCTGATGTTTTTTCCAGTTGTTTTTGCGACTGGCATTCCCGTCAGGAAGTTGGCAGTTTTGGCGTAATGCCCATCACCACCGTGGCTGTGTTTCTTGTCGAGGCCGGTGAGTACGAGGGTGTGTTGCCGGACTTCTGCGAGAGGTTGCAGGGTGGGGCTGAGAGAGTAGTCCGGTCCTGTATTTTCGGGGATCCACGACTTCTCCCAGACTCCGTTGGGGAAGTAGATGAACGCCGCTCGCAGTGGTGGTTTTGTTGATGTGGAGTTTGAGAGTGGGGCGGCAGTCGCAATGCTGCTTTGGCGGCAGGAGGCGAGGAATGGCAGACCGAGTGCGACACTGGTTCCGCGAAGCAGGCTTCGTCTGGTGTGGTTTTTCATGACGTGCGGTCTCGACCTCAGGGTTGTGGCGGGGTTACGGGCTGTTTGGCGGCTTCGTTCTGTTTTCGGACGGCTTCGGATTTTTCGGCGAATTTGCGGAGGGCGTTGAAGAGGCGAGTGGAGCGGCTTTCGGGCGGTGGCGGGGTGGGTTCGGACTTTTTGTAATAGCGGTTGCGAAACGGATAGCTGCACGCGATTTCCTCAATCAGCACTCGGCTTTGCAGGCCCTCTTTATGGAGCCGTTTCACTGCGGTTTCGACGATGCAGGCATCGAATTTGTTGAGTTCTCTGCCGAGAGCAAATCCGAGAAGTTTGCGGCTGAGGTGATTGAGAAAATCGTGCTGGCGACTGAGCAGGACGGACTTGAGTTCTGCGGGGCCGCTGAACTGTTCGCCGGAGGGCAGTTTCCCGGCCGCATCGATCGGAAGTTCACCATCCTGCTCGCGCCAGCGGCCGATAGGATCAAAGTTTTCAAGGCCAAAGCCAAGTGGATCCATCCGGTCGTGACAGGCGGCGCATTCGGGTTTGAGCCGGTGTGCCTCAAGACGCTGGCGGAGCGTGAGGTGAGCGTTTTCAGGGGTGGCCTGTTCGAGCGGAGGAACGCCGGGGGGCGGTGGTGGCACCGGGTTGCCGAGCAATTCATCGAGGAGCCAGCGTCCCCGGAGGACGGGACTGGTGCGGCGCGGGTAAGAGGCTGCGGTGAGCACCGCTCCGAGCGTCGCCACACCTCCGCGTCTGCGATCAGTGACTGCGATCTTCTGCCAGTCGGCCGCGGGGGGAAGTGGCAGGCCGTAATGGGCGGCAAGGCGTCCGTTGACGATGACAACGTCAGAGGAGAGAAGGTCGGACAGAGGCCGGTTGTCACGAAAGACGGAAGTGACCATCTGCACGGCTTCTTCCCGCAGGTCAGATGCCAGTTCCGGCGTGAACTCCGGAAAGAGCTGGGGATCGGGTCTGATGTTTTCGAAGTTTCGCAGGCCAAGCCACTGCAGACCGAAGTTTTCTCCGAGGGCGGCGGATTTCGGGTCTGCGAGCATTCGGGAAATTTGATTGCGATACTCATTTTCATCAACGAGCATTCCGGAATCCGCGACACTGAGCAATTGTTCGTCGGGAATGGAGGACCAGAGGAAGAGCGCAAGACGTGTTGCCAGCTGGTGTGGGGTCAGCGGAAAAATGCCGGTTTCATTCGGCTCGGTCTCGACCACGAACAGGAAATGGGGTGAGACAAGGATGGCTTTGAGTGGCTGCCGCAGGGCGTTCGTCAGTGTCGTCTGCTGGAGAGAGGTCTGGAACAGTCTGGTCAGTCGGTCGATTTCGGAGCTTTCGGGTGGTCTTCGCCAGGCACGCCGCGCGAACTGCCGGATCAGTTCAATGGCTGCTGCTGTCTGCTGGTCGGGAGTGCCACCCTGAATTTGTGGCCACGCCGCTGGAGGAGCAATTTCGCTGAGGGTGGCGTTCGGAACGGGCTTGCCCGCCGAATCCTCGGGCAGGGCACGATCGATCAGTTGATCTGCAAGGACAAGCCATGCTTCGAGGTGAATTGTGGATGTGAACAACGAATCGCCGACAGTATCGAAGCCTTCTCCGCCGGCACCGTCCTCCGGCGGAAGTTCGGATGCAGAGGGTGTGATACCAAGCAGATCGCGGATTGCATTGCGATATTCGATTCGCGTCAGACGCCGACTCATGACATACCCGCGGTACCAGCTTTGCGTGTCTTCGGAAGCCAGTTGGCGGCAGAGATCCTGGTTGGGGCGATTATCGACCCATCGCTGAAACGCACCCTTTTGCTGATCGTTGAGCCCGGGACTGCCCTGGGGCGGCATTTCGTTCAGGCGTATTCGGCGAGCAACTCGTTCCCAGGCGTCGGCAGCCTCCCATGCCTTGTCTCCGGTCGAAAACCTGGCCAGATTCAATTCGCCTTCCGCTTTTTCGCCGTTGTGGCAGGGAAGACAACGTTCGCGAATAATCGGCAGGACGCGGGAGTCATAGTCGGATTTCCAGCGGGCAACCTTTGCTTCGGGTTCGTCGGCAGCCAGCGAACCGCCAGTTGCGACAAAAAGAGAGCACGCGAGCCCGATGGCCAGAAACGCGATCGAGGCAGTCCTGTACCGATTCGCCTGTGTGCAACCTCGTCCACGTGACATGCCAGCGACTCCGTTGAACCGGAGGTAGGGTCGAAAACCTGAGCGAACAACAGATTGTTTTCGACAGCTGCGCCATGGGGGAGCAAAACCGCGGATGCTGCGCGGTTTTCCCTGATTCGGGAGCGGCAGACCCGGAGGAGTCCAGCTGCCTGCCCCGGTCGGCATCCTTTCCGACCGTGCGGGGCAGGCAGCTGTGGCCTTGTGGGCCACCTCCAGGACGGCTGCACTTCCCTGTGCTCGTCACTTCCGCAAAGCCCGGCAAGCCGCGGCGGATTCCTTGCGAATGATCCACTGATCCTTCCCTGGATCAGCCGACAGAAGCTCCGTTGACATTCGGCGGCTGAGGCAGTCCTCCACCCGGGAGCAGATTGAATGCTTCAGCTGTGAGCGCGTCGAACTGAGCTCCGTTCTGGTTCAGGAAGGCATCCCATCCTGCCCGATCCCAGATTTCCACGTGATCATGCACTCCTATCAATACCACTTCGTGAGTCAAACCGGCGAGCTTCAGCAAGCGTTCAGGGATGCGAATCCGCGATTGCTTGTCCACCTGCACCCGCTCTGCCAAACCCCGGATGCTCCAGTTCACAACCGTCAAGAACCTGCCATCACCAAACGACG
>JBJTOP010000274.1:0-7311 GCA_046074645.1 Planctomycetaceae bacterium
GCAGGGCACGCACGTTGGGTCCCAAGCTTGGCGTGCGCGGCGGACAAAGCGGCAGGGCTGCGGCGGCTGCATGGCGCAGAAACAGCGAGGCATAAGATGTGCCAATCGAAGATGCCACAGGCGTGCTGAGGCCAGCGTGCATTGCATCACTGCCGCCAGCCACAGCACTGACATCCCCCTGTTGTGTGCCCTGAACGGCTGGTAGTGGCCAATTGCCAAGCGCTGGTGCAGCGTCCGCAGGCTGCCACAACGGCCCAGACAATCCTGTCACCCACAGACAGCAGCTGACCGCTCAGGTCAGTCCGCACTGCCTCGGCACCAAAATCAGCTATTCGTCCAACGATTTCGTGTCCCAGCACTGTTGGCACCGGCACTGCCCGACGACCTTCAAAACTGTGCAGATCGCTCCCACACAGCGTGCAGGCTTCAACCTCCACCAGAATCTCGGCGCTGCGGGGCCTGGGAGTCGTGATTGACTGCAGAGAAATAACGCCTGGAGTTCCGTGGTAGACGGCAGCAAGTGAGACGGATGACATGCGGCGGAGTGGCTTTCAGTGAGGTAATCAGGCAGTGCGTGAAGACTCATTCGACTGCTCCTCGCTGTCCTGAGGGCGCAGGCGATTTCCGGAAAAATACAGCAGACTGGTGATCACGCAGACAAGTGAAAGCAGGCTGGCCAGTTCGCAGATTCGCAGATAGAACGGCAGGAACTCACCGCGATGGTCCGCCCAGTTCTTGTAGAACAGGATGCCCACATAACCCAGGTATCCCGTCGAATCGGCCAGATACATCAGGAAGGCCGCATTGCCTCGGCCGCGCGTGATGGCCAGCAACCGTTCAAAGATGGATGCGTGCACAGCCACGTACGGCAGATACAGGCCAAGCCCTGTGAGTGTCATAAACAGAAATGGGCTGAGTCCGGAAGTGCGGAAGACAATCGCAGAAAGAATCAGCATAAAGCCGGCAAGACAGGTGCCCAGGGATAGCCGAAATGCAGTGAGATTTCCGGGAACGAAAACGAGGCAGCCATTGCAGAGCATCACGCCGGCGCCGACGAGCATTTCGGAAGTGACAAACGTGTCGGGGGCGGCCGCCACACCAAGTCCGGCCCAGATTTCCTTGGCAAAATCCCCACGTATACTCCGCAGGATCGTGGTCAGCAGATACATACAGACGATCGCGGCCAGCCCCACACCACCGCTCCGCATCATCACCAAACGGTCAGCCCGCGTCATCGGCACTCGCTCAGAACGCGCAGCCTGATCAGCCTGCGTTGGTACGGGAGTCCGTGCCAGCAGCGATACGGCAAGAATCAGCGGCAGGGTGAACACCAGACCAGCCATCGCCGGCATCCAGTCTTCCGGGACACCCAGTGCAAGCAATTTCGAACCGACACCCTTTGCCGCCCCGTCCGCCACTATGAAGCTTGCACACAGCCCCGCAAGCAGAGCTTCAGAAATCCGCCGACCCTCAAGAAAGCTCATCACCAGACCGAAAACCATTCCCAGCGGCAGCCCATTAAGAAACATTCCGAGGATGTTCCATGGACGCGGGAGCAGACCGAAGAGCAGCAGTGCGAATTCGGCGACTGCGATCAAACCCAGCAACGCGCCGGCACGCCTTGCTGGCGGCATCTCCGAAATCACTCGAATGCCTATGAACTTGCTCATCGCATAGCCCACGGTCTGGCCGGTGACCAGCAGTGATTTCAGGGTCAGATCAAAATACTCTGCGTTCGCATATTCAGCTGCCGCGTAGGGTTTGCGGAAACCGTACATGCAGAAATAGGTGGTGAAGGCTGCAAGCACAGTCCAGAGCGGCTGCAGGGAGCGTGTGAAGGACTCAGCGCCGTTGTCGTCAGTTACGGGGTACGGATTGTTCACGTTTCAAACTCACTTCCATACCCGTGGAAACTCACGGAATCTTCACGCCCGCCGTCAGACTCTCGCAGCGTCGCTCGCTACACTCTCGACAACCCGCGATAGTCTTGTAGTCGGATATTAAGAATCTGTCAGCTCCCTTGAAAGTTCACGGAATTTTTCCGGCTGCCGACCGGAATTCAGCAGTGATTTTTCTTGACACGGCTTCGCCGATCGATCTTTTCACAGGAAATACCCACGTGATTCAGGAACACGTCGCCATCATCGGCGCTGGCATCGTCGGGCTGGCTCACGCATGGTCAGCGGCTGAACGTGGCCATGCCGTGACGGTCTTCGAACGCTCACCCCGCGCCTCTGGAGCCTCCATTCGCAACTTCGGTATGGTCTGGCCAATCGGCCAGCCGCATGGTGAGCTCTTTCAGACTGCTCTGCTCAGCCGCAACCGCTGGCTGCAGGTGGCCGCCAGCGCCCGGATCAGCGTTCGCGAATCAGGCTCCATCCACCTCGCCCATCAAAATGATGAATGGGATCTGCTGCAGGAGTTTGCCGCAGTTGCCAACGATCTGCAGGTCCCCTGCCAGCTGCTCACCCCCGACCAGATTCACCAGCTGACGCCGGGGGCCAATCCCGCTGGACTTCGTGGAGGACTGCACAGCTTCAGCGAACTCTGTGTGAACCCTCGTGAAGCCACTCGCAGCCTTCCCGCATGGCTCTGCGAACGCTTCGGTGTGCAGTTTCATTTTCAAGCCCCGGTCACCGCAGTGGAACCGCTCCCAGGCTCCGCCGCAGGGACATCCGCCACTCTGCTGCTCACCACCTCCGATGGCACTCGCCGCTGTTTCGACCGCATCATTCTCTGCTGCGGTGCCGAGCTCCATGCCCTGTTTCCCACCGAATTGGCCGGATCAGGACTTGTACCCTGCAAACTGCAAATGCTGAGCGTCCAGCTCCCCGATCCCACCTGGCAACTCGGACCACATCTCGCCAGCGGACTGACTCTGCGCCACTATCGTCTGTTCGAAGTCTGCCCGTCTCTTGCCAAAGTCCGCGCCCGCATCGCGGCAGACTCGCCAGAACTTGACCGCTTCGGCATTCATGTCATGGCTTCACAGAACAACCATGGCGAGATCATCCTTGGAGACTCTCATGAATACGGCAACGACATCGAACCGTTTGACAAAGCCGAGATTGACCGCCTGATCCTGCGGGAACTGCAGAAGGTCTTCCAGCTTCCGACATGGACCATCGCCGAACACTGGCACGGCATCTACGCCAAACATCCGCGTCTTCCCGTGTTTCAATCCACTCCTCTGCCCGGCCTGCACATCTTCACTGGTACCGGAGGTGCTGGCATGACCATGTCGTTTGGACTTGCCGAACACTTCTGGAATCAGCTTGAAGCGTAAATCCAATTGTCGTCAACACAGTCATCATCCAAAGGATCGTCAGCATGCATTCGCTCACACGTATACAGGCAATTGTTTTTGACTGGGCCGGCACAACTGTCGATCACGGCAGCCGCGCACCGGCTGCGGTGTTTCAGGAAATCTTCAGACGTCGCGGTGTGGAAATCACGGCGGCCGAGGCGCGTGGGCCGATGGGCCGCGCAAAACACGAACACATCGCAATCGTTGCCGCGCTCCCTCGAGTCGCTGCCGCATGGCAGCAGATTCACGGTACAACGCCCTCCGAGTCTGATGTGCTGGCGATGTACCACGACTTTCTCCCGCTGCAAAAACAGATTCTGTCCGCAGGTTCCGATGTGATTCCAGGGATCTCGAACGCCGTGAAGATGCTGCGACACTGGGGGCTGAAGATCGGATCATCCACCGGCTACACCCGGGAACTGATGGAAATTGTCTGCCCCATCGCCGCGGCCCAGGGTTATCAACCGGATGTCACTCTGTGTTCTGATGACGTCGTCGCCGGACGTCCCGCACCATGGCTCAACCTCCGCGCTGCTGAACTGCTGAATGTCTGGCCGGCAGAACAGATTCTCGTAGTGGACGACACTCCGGTCGGAATTCAGGCCGGAAAAAGTGCTGGAATGCTGACCGTCGCAGTCACTCGAACTGGAAACTCCATCGGGCTTTCACTTGAGGAAGTCAGTCATCTCCCGGCGGCTGAGCTTCAACGGCGACTCGCCGTGGCCACCTCTGAGTTCCTTGCATGCGGCGCGGATTTTGTGCTGGAATCCGCCGCCGACCTCCCACAGCTCCTGCAACAGCAAGGGTTTCAGTCCTAGCCCCCCCAAAAAATGCGAACAAATCCATGTCCGGCTTCATCGACGATCTCGTACAGTCTCCGCTCTCACCCCACGACTTCTGGATGAAGAAGGCGCTTGACCAGGCGGTACTCGCCTTTGATCACGGCGAAGTGCCAGTCGGAGCGGTGATTGTGCATGGAAATCGCATCATCGCCGAGGCATTCAATCAGCGTGAAATGCTGCAGGACCCCACTGCACACGCCGAGATGATCGCAATGACTCAGGCCGCCGAAGCCCTGCAGTCGTGGCGACTGCTGGACTGCACCCTCTACGTGACACTCGAACCCTGCCCCATGTGCGCCGGAGCGATCGTTCAGGCTCGGATTCCGTTTGTGGTGTATGGCACGCCCGATCCCAAAGCCGGGGCCTGCCACTCCCTCTTCAGCATTACCTCAGACATTCGCCTGAATCATCAAAGCGCCGTAATGGGCGGGGTCATGCAGGAAGACTGCAAAGCAATTCTTCAGGAATTCTTCCGGCAGCAGCGCGCACTTGGCAAGAAGTAGCGGAATGTCCTGCCGCTTTCCGACAACCAAATCGCGTTTCGGGCAAGCAGACTGCGGCAATTTCTGCCGGTCCGCGAGGGCTCTGGCGATTTTTGCCGCCCCTGCCCTTCTGTCCAGTGACAACCGCAGTTTCTGTCGCAGCGCTCTCGAAGAATCGCACTCAAAACATGAAAAGCTATTGACCCAATTTTTTGATTGAACTAAATCACCCACATCACGGCACGAAAGTCGGCAGAAACAGCCACTCGCGTGCTGATCACGTCCCCTTCTGCAGTTCACCGGAATTCAGCTCGGCAGGTTCCGCCAGAGTTCCGGTCCTACCCCAAAGACCCTCTCCTTTCATTCCCGGCTGGCTCGCTTCCTTTCACCGCAATCCACGGATGGATGTGCAGGTTTGCCGCCGGCGTTTCCTGGTGTCTCTTCAGGGATGAAACTCATGCTGTCCGGAAAATTGTCTGTCAGTGCCGCCCTCGGATTGCTCTGCTGCTCTCTCTCTGCTGCCACTGCACAGGCTCAGTTCTTCGGTGCCAACAACTGCAACTGTGCCCCGGTGCAGCCAGCAATGTCCAGCTGCTACCAGACCATTCCCGTCACCAGCTATGTGCCGGAAAAACAGACAGTTGAAGTGCCAGTCTACAAAACCGCCTACCGCACTCAGGAAGTCACCGTCTGGCGGCCTGTCACCGAAACAAAAGAGGTCGAGATTCCAACCGTCACCTATCAAAACGTCACTGAATACCAAACAGTCAATCGTGACATGGGACGCTGGATTACTCGCTATCATCCCGTCGCAAAATGTGCGCCCTGCCAGATTGACCCGAGACCCGGAGTTATCGGCTGGCTCAATAGAACCGGCTACTCGATGAGAACCGCGTTCATGCCAAATTACACCACGTCCCGCGAATACATGCCCAATCTCGTGGCCTTCAACGTCCCCGTCACTCGCCAGGTTGCCATTCGAGGTACTCAGCGGGTCGCCGTGCAGGAGACCAAAATGGTCGCCGAGAGACGCGAAGAGAAAGTGCCCTATCAACAGATGGTGATGGAAGAACGGGTGATGACCGTTATGCGTCCGGAAACTGCGTGGCGAACCGTGCCCATCGGAACCGCCACCGCCTGGGGACCCTGGGGGCCGACGCAAACCGTTTATGCACTTCCGTCAGCCGAATCCAACCGCACCGCCGCCACGCCGTCGCCCGATGATCGCTTCCGCGAACGTTCCGCACGCAAACCATCTCCTGCCAACGTCGAATCGGACCTCACACCACTCAGCCCTGCTGATCCCGGCCGTGAATCCTCCTTCGAACCCCCTGCCTATGAACGGAATCGGCTACTCCCCGCTGATGCTGATCCAATACCGCAGACACGCAGCAGCCGATCGATGGACAATGAGCCATCAACTGCCGTCAATAGTCGCGCTGTCTCCGGCAGCTGGAAAGCCAGCCGCCGTCCCCGCTCCGCTGCTCTCGCGGATGCCGACTCCGCCGATGGCCTCTCCGTCGCCACGGCCGATGCCCCCTGACAGGCTTCACCGCTGATGCCTGAGACAACGCTGCCGACCGCCAGTCTCAATCGCCGCGCGCCCAGTGCGGCTCCGAATCCTCTCCCCTTCAATCCTTTCCTCCTCTCTCCCCCCTCTCTCTCTTCCTCTCCCCCCTCTGCGTTCCAAATGTGCGTCCCCTCGCGGCACCGGTATCACGCCGGTGCCCTTTTTTTTGCGTGCTGGAATGCCTCGGAAACGCGCGGCAGTCCCAACGCGGTAGCCTAAGGCGTCGCACGCAATTTACCTGTGCAATTCGGCCGCTACGTTCATAGAAGAATCTGGTAGTTCCATTCGCCGTGAAACTTGTCGCGTTGAATCAGCACATCGGCAAGCTGCGCGTCTGTGATTTTTAGTTGATCAGGATACTTTGCGCGAGCCAGATACGCGTGCACTTCAAGATCCGTCTCCGTGCGAGTCGCGGCAATCAGGCAGACCACGATCTCCAGCATTTCAAGTGACACACCCTGCCAGTTGCGTGTGATATGGCACAAGAGCCGGTGTTCTAATTCGTTCCACTTGCTGATTCCCGGCGGAAAGTGGCAAACTTCGAATATCAGCCCCGCTGCAACAGCCAACAGCGAACAATTCCGGTCCCGCAGCCCTCCGATCCCGCCGCAGGGACTGTCCCCGGCGGGCGAAACAATCGATTGCATCAGCTGCATGAAGTGTGGGGATTTTGACAAATTTGAGTGACACGGCGGCAGCAACAGAGGACGGGCAGCGAACAATTCCGACCCCGCAGCCCTCCGATCCCGCCGCAGGGACTGTCCCCGATGGGCCTGCAGGCCTGCAGGGACTGTCCCCGTCTGGCGAAACAACCGATTGCATCGGTTGCATGACGTGTGGCGATTTTGACAAATTTGAGTGACACGACGGCAGCAGCAGACGACGGGCAGCGAACAATTCCGGTCCCGCAGCCCTCCGAACCCGCCGCAGGGACTGTCCCCGGTGGGCCTGCAGGCCTGCAGGGACTGTCCCCGTCTGGCGAAACAACCGATTGCATCAGCTGCATGAAGTGTGGGGATTTTGACAAATTTGAGTGACACGGCGGCAGCAACAGAGGACGGGCAGCGAACAATTCCGACCCCGCAGCCCTCCGATCCCGCCGCAGGGACT
>JBJTOP010000275.1:0-866 GCA_046074645.1 Planctomycetaceae bacterium
GGAGATTCAGTGGATGCAGGCTCTTCGAAGGAAACAAGCTGTCGCAGCAGCTGCAGGGAAGGAAACAGGCCTCAGCCGCTGGAGGTCGCCGCGCTGCTGAAATTGGCAGCAACGAATGTGCTGTTTCCAGTCGTCTACCAAAAGTCCGTCGATTTCGCAGACCAGATCTGCTTGAGATCCGAAAACTTCGCCCGCGGCTACGGCTTCCTCGCCGACCAACTCAACCGCGCCTCCTCGTCCATTTCCGCCAACATAGCCGAAGGCAACGGCCGCTTTACAAAGCCCGACCGCAAAAACTTCTTCGGCATCGCCCGCGGCTCCGTCCACGAATGCGTCCCACTGCTTGAACTGGCCCGCCGTCGAGGTCTGCTGACCGCAGACGACCACGAAGCCCTGAAATCACAGTTGGAAGAGATTGCGCGGATGCTCAGCGGGCTGATCAACGGGATTGATAACCGAGAAGACTGATGTCTCTGACGGTTTCAGCCCCGAAAAAATCGATCGGGAAATTCGAAACGCAGATCGCAGCAGAGCCCATTCGTTCGTTGCCAGTGCGTCGTAAAAGGCAATCTCGTCGTCCAGAAATGCGACATCATCACGAATCGCAGTGGCCGTGTGCATGTGCGGCGGGCAGGGGTCTTATGGGACAAATGGGACAAATGGGACGTATGGTTTTCAGTGTTCGGTTTTCGGTGTTCGCGGTTTCGCACATCTGCAACCGCTCTGCACATTGGTCCCATGAGTCCCATTTGTCCCATCTGCCAACCGCACCAGCCAGCGCTCAGCCATAACCCAGCCCCCTCAGGTTGGCCTGAATAGCCCGCCCGATCCACAGGCGGGGTCGTAAATACTGCCTTTTTACGGCG
>JBJTOP010000276.1:0-5063 GCA_046074645.1 Planctomycetaceae bacterium
AGTCGTCGGGAGATAATGTCTTCGAGTCCCACGAAGGTCCCGCCGCAGATGAACAGGATATTTGTGGTGTCGATCTGGATGTACTGCTGTTCGGGATGTTTGCGTCCGCCCTGTGGAGGGACGTTGGCGACCGTGCCTTCCAGCATTTTCAGCAGGGCCTGCTGGACCCCTTCACCGGAGACGTCGCGAGTGATGCTGACGTTCTGGCTGGTTTTACCGATCTTGTCAATTTCGTCGATGAAAATAATGCCTCGCTGAGCAGCTTCGATGTCGAAGTCTGCGGCGTGCAGCAGTTTCAGCAGGAGATTCTCGACGTCTTCACCGACGTAGCCGGCCTCAGTGAGAGTCGTGGCGTCGCCAATGGCGAAGGGAACCTGCAGAGTTTTAGCAAGCGTTCGAGCAAGCAGAGTTTTGCCGGAGCCGGTCGGGCCGATCAGCAGGATATTGGACTTTTCAATCTCAACTTCCTCGGTTCCCACTTCGAGGTTGTGCATGAGTCGCTTGTAGTGACTGTGGACGGCAACAGAGAGCAGCTTTTTGGAGCGATCCTGGCCAATCACGTACTGATCGAGTTCGCGGACGATTTCGCGGGGGGTAGGGACGCGGTTGAACAATTTTCGCGACGAACCCCGGCGACGACGTTCCTGATCCAGAATTGACTGGCAGAGTTCGATGCACTCGCCGCAGATATAAACGTCTTCCGGGCCCTCCACCAGTGGCCCGACCTCACGGTAGTTCTTGCGGCAGAATGAACAGTTGGCGTTGCGTTTGCCCTGCTGAGCAGTCTTGCCGGAACCAAAGTCCTTGCCCGATACCATCTGTTTACTTTCAGGATTTCTTTATCTGCCGAGGTGGACCGTTCTGCTTCATGACTTCGGAGAAAAAGTCGGGAAGAACGGTGGACCCGCAGATGCGTCTTACGCAGGAACAGAAACTCCATTCGAGTTGGCGTCCCTGCCAACCTTGTTTTCGGTAATCGCCCCCTAGTGCTCTTCGCTCACTTGCCCTGGATTCAAATCCGAACCGCGAATGTTTGTCGGTTTGCTCGGCTGTGCAGACTGAACCGATTCTGCTTCAGACTCCATTCTGCGAAGCCCCCGTACACCTCCAGCAGGACCTGCCGTTTTTTCAGTGCTGGCGGGGTGCAGGGGCAGATTACTGAGGCGATTTGCCAGACGTCCTTTGATCAACCGAAACTCGCCGTCCGACAGCTTGCCGCCCTGCTTCAGTTCTTCGAGTGCCTGCAGCATTTGCCGATCGGATTCGCCCGGATCCACCTGCTGCATGGCACGATTGGCCCAACGGACAGCCAGCCAGCCAAGCACCACCAGCCCCGCACCCGCGGCGGCAGCCGGCCAGAATCCGGACAGCCAGTCAGACAGCTGGAAGTCCCGGCTGCGACCAGACAGCACATCCAACTGCATCAGCACCAGGCTGCTCACCGGTCGTCTCCGTGAAATGATGAATTGAAGTGAACTCAGCAGACGGTTTCGTAAAAAGTGCCAGTAGAATCGTCGGCTGAAGCTGTTTCGCGGGAAATGCAATCGCCGTGCCAATTCGTCCGGCCTCAATTCTAACCAGCAGACTGCGGCAGGACAGGCCGAATTTAAGATCACTGCGGCAGCCTTTGCCACTTCGCTGCCAATCTGGCTGCCGAACACCCCAGGAACTGTGCAACTTCTTCAATCACACGACAATTCGAAATCCTCATGAAAGGATCCCCTCAACCACTGTCCCGTGAACATCCGTCAGCCGGAAGTCACGGCCCTGATATTTCCACGTTAATCGGGTGTGGTCAACTCCCATCAGGTGCAGAATGGTGGCGTTCAGATCGTGGACGTGCACCCCATCGCGAACGATGTTGTAACAATAATCGTCAGTTTCACCCCATGTGGTGCCGCCTCGAATTCCAGCACCTGCCATCAGCACGGTGAAACATCTGGGATGATGGTCGCGGCCATAGTTTCCGGGTGAGAGACCGCCCTGAGAATATGTGGTTCGTCCGAATTCGCCCCCCCACACGATCAGCGTGTCTTTCAAAAGATCCCGCATCTTTAAATCCAGAATCAGCGCCGCGGTCGCCTGATCAGTGTCCCGGCACTGCCCCCGGATCGCATTTGGCAGCCCGCCGTGATGATCCCAACCCATGTGGAACAGCTGAATAAAGCGAACGTCCCGCTCCGCCAGCCGTCGCGCTAACAGACAGTTGGCAGCATACGAGCCCGGGCGGGAAACATCAGGACCGTACAGATCCAGAATGTGCTTTGGTTCTTTGGAGGTGTCCACCAGGTCCGGGACACTGGCCTGCATCCGGAAGGCCATTTCGTACTGTGCGATGCGAGTCTGAATTTCGGGGTCGCCAAGATCATCATGCTGGCGTTCGTTGAGCAGCCGCAGGCGATCCAGTGTTCTGCGGCGATCAGCGGTGGTCACCCCCGGCGGGTTGGACAGGTAGAGCACCGGGTCGCCCGCGTTTCGGAAACGCACCCCCTGATGCTTTGACGGCAGAAAACCCGCTCCCCAAAGCCGGTCGTACAGAGGCTGGTCGTCAGGACGACCAGAGCCGAATGACGTGAGCACCACGTAGGCGGGCAGACTTTGATTGTCACTCCCCAGCCCATAACTGGCCCATGCACCGATGCTGGGACGCCCCGCCAGCTGAGAACCTGTCTGGCAGAATGTAATCGCCGGATCGTGATTGATCGCCTCGGTGTGCATCGTGCGGATCATGCACCAGTCATCGGCGAGTGACGACATGCGCGGCATGAGTTCGCTGAACCACAAGCCACTTTCACCGTGCCGAGAGAATTTAAAGATGCTGGGGGCCACCGGGAACGTGGCCTGCCCCGAGGTCATCGTGGTCAGCCGCTGACCCTGACGAATGGACTCCGGAAGGTTTTCACCGTGACGAGATTCCATCAGAGGTTTCGGGTCGAACAGATCCATCTGGGAAGGCGCACCAGACTGGAAGAGATAAATGATTCGCTTCGCCTTCGCCACTGGGGGTGGGTTCTGGTGACGTCTGTGGGGCTCTGCGGCCCGAGGCCCCGATTCGAGGAGCGAACTGAGGGCAGCTGCGCCCAGTCCACCGGCCGTCTGAAGCCAGGAACGCCGCTTCGAGTTCGTAACATGTGGGCACGTCTTCATGCGAGTCTCTCCGGCCAGCTCATGAGTTGGGGCGGCTGTCGTGGTCAGTTCACATTCGATATTCTGACTGCTCCAGCCTTCGAACGCAAAGCCGAAGTCGCTGTTCTCGTGGGCAATCTCCGACTGGCACCACGACTGTCGGTGGACGCAAGGCGACGTACCAGAGAAAGTGGTTGTCAGCAAAGTGGTTATCGGTGGAGGAATTCTCGCTCCAGAGCATCCAGTTCCCGCACCAGTTCCTCGCCGAAATACCAGCTCAGATCTGTTCGTGCTCCGCAGTAAAGAGAACTGCCGGGACCAAGACAAGTCAGCGAAGAATCCACACTCTCAATCGAAGGCAGCAGCACTCCCTGATCGATGGTCACCGGAAAGAGTGAACTCACCAAAGGCTTCAGCTGCTGATACGGAATTCCCTGCTGCAGGCACCACGAATGCACGAGGCAGCCTCGACCGCTGCGATTCAGAAAAACACAGCGACCGTCGATGACCCGGGTTCTGCGGAAACCACCTCCCGGATATTCAGCATCCAGCACCACGCGATCCTCGAACCACTCCGATCGGGGTCGCCCCACAAACTGTTCCAGTTCATCCGGGGCGGAATTCAAACGCGCTACGTTCGGCAGATCGATATCCACGCCGTACTGGCAACACGAGTCACCACAGAAGCTGCAACCCGCACAGTCTCGATAGTATTTGAGCTGGAAAATCCGTGTATCGACGCGGTCGATGCACGGCACACCGTGGTCGATCAACGGAAAAATGCGGCTCAGAGAACGCACGGACATGACGTTTGTTTTTCGGTTTCAGAGTGATCAAGGGTTGATGAGCGTCAGGGTGCAAAGCAGATCACGCGACCGTCCAGTGTGGTCATGATGAGCTGACCGCGAGCGGCAGCAAGTCCGTCCCAGGTGGGAAGCGAATCCAGCTCCAGCGACCGCTCAATCTCTCCCGTGTCTGCGTTCACTGCCAGCAGCCTGCCTCCCTGTCGTCCGTCGATGGCGTCAGCCTGGGCCGCGAGCAGCGTTTCCACTGATTCATCCTTCTGAGCCAGCTGCTGGAACGTGGCCTCCTCGTCAATCAGGTCAGGGGGACCGGCGATAAACAGGCGGGATCCCGAAAGCACCATCGCGCGAACATAGATCGGCACATCCTTATTCCAGCGGGGCTCGATCAGACTGTTGCGATCACCGCCCGCAGCAGGAACTCCGGCGGATTTTGTTTTCGCAGCGTTCTGCCGACGGGCGCTGAGCTGCAGTCCCTGGCCGAATCTGCCCTCGGCCGGCCGACCGCCACTGATCGTCCCATTGTTGCGGTGGAGCGACATATCCCGAGCAGTGCCGTCGTCGAAGCTGACCACCAGCGCGGGATCCGGATGCATTTCTTCGCCGGCGGTATATCGGGCTGATACCGTGGCGGCATCCGTTTCCGCGAAGTAGAGGCGGACCTCGTCGATAATCCCGACGAATTGAGTGGCCGCGCTGTCACCGACAGTGCTTCCGGCGTCATTACCGATTTCAAGCCCCTGAGCCGGGTCTTTGGAAACAAATGCGCCAGACTGACTTTCTCCAACCAGCTCACCATCGACGTACAGCTTCAGCGTTCGATCCGCGCCCAGTACTCCGACCACGTGATGCCAGCCACCGACAATTCTCTTCGAGCCCGTTGCAGTGGACAGCTGGCCTGCAGAACGCACCTGAAAAACAGGCTTGCCCGTTTCGAGGCTCAGAGCAAATCCGTCCGCGGGGCCTCCACGTGCAACGATCACACCGTCGGGAGCCGTTGCTGTCATCCACGCTTCAACCGTGATCGGTTTTCCCGTGGGATCCAGAGCCGGAGCCTTTGCAAACTGGGCGAACTGACCTTCGTCGCCCGCGCCCTTCTTCTTCCTGGCTGCCTGCTGTGATTTTCCGAACCCG
>JBJTOP010000277.1:0-5734 GCA_046074645.1 Planctomycetaceae bacterium
CGGCCGAGGGCTGGGATGGATTTGTCGGACGCTTACGACGAGCGCGGATTTTAATAACTGAGGTCGATACTCACGGAATGGTTAACGGACAGCGATGTAGTTTTGTTTCTGTCAAACCTCAATTAAAGAGAGTCCTTCAGGGATAGAAGAACCCGCCGCGCGGCAGCGGTGAGACGCATGGTTTACTGGGATCAGGAACTGACGCTCCTGCTCAATCGACTCATCCGTCGCCGCTCGGTGCGAGCCTTCTTCTGCCTGATCAGCCGACTTGGAAACGGCCGCTTATGGTACGCCCTGATGCTCGCTCTGCCTCTGCTGCACGGCATCTACGGGCTCATGGCGACGCTTCACATGGGCGTCACCGCGCCGATCACTTTCACCTTCTATCGCTTCGTTAAAGGGGCCGCCCAGCGACCCCGGCCAGGCGTTGTGCACGAAGTCATCCTCCAGGGCACCGCTGCCCTCGACGAATACAGCTTCCCTTCCGGCCATACCATGCACTCCGTGATGTTCTCACTCATTGCAGTCGCGTGGTTTCCTGCTCTGCTCCCATTTCTCGCAGTTTTCACGATGCTCACCGCTCTCTCCCGCGTCGCGCTCGGCCTGCACTACCCAACCGATGTTGTACTCGGAGCTCTGTTCGGCCTGCTCATTGCGTGGGCCAGCCTCCTCGCTGCCGGTTTTTAATTCGCTGTCTTTCACGGAGTCAGGGACGATGTCCGTTGCTGTCACACCCGCGCCCAGTCGTCTCCGCCACGACTACACTGCAATTGCCACTCGGTCGCAAAAACCGAGCGCCACCCACTCGCCGCGAATCCGAAGCCTCTTCCTCAGCGACCTCCATCTCGGCTTCCGACACGCACAGGCAGATGCCCTCCTGACCTTTCTGAACACTCAGCGGCCCGACTACCTGTATCTCATCGGAGACTTCATCGATGGCTGGTGCCTCGGCAGACGCTGGTGCTGGCACTCAGCCTGCAGTGATGTTATCGCCCGAGTGATGGAACTTGCCCGCAGTGGCACCCAGGTGCGACTCGCCGTCGGTAACCACGACGCTCTGCTTCGACATCCGCTCGTTCAACACCTGATGATGGAAACCGGCCTGTGCCAGGTGGCAGAGGAATATCAGCATGAACTGGCTGATGGACGCCGATTCCTGATTTTGCATGGAGATCGCTTCGATTCCTGTGAACGCCTGCACCCACTGGCATCGTGGGGGATCGAGCAACTTTACGAGCTGCTGCTGCGGTCCAATCACCTCTGGAGCAAACTCACTCGATCGGTCCCGCACGGACCCCGCTCCTTCACCGGCAGACTGAAAAATTTCCTCGGTATCTCAGCAGGCCATCTTCGCAGAATTCGCGAACTCATCATCCGCCACGCTCGCTGGCGAGGCTGTCACGGGGTGATCTGTGGACATATCCACGAACCCATGACACTCGATGTCCATGGAATCACATACTGCAACACCGGCGACTGGGTCGAAAACTGTACCGCACTGGTTGAAGATTCCGAAGGTCGACTGCGACTGATCTGGCCCACTGTGGCCAGTTGAAATCAAACGTCACAGACCATCGCCGCATGTCGAAATGCCTGCATTGGATCTTTCCACGTGGGAATGAACTCCTGAGCCACATAGCCGGAGTAATCAGTGTCGAGAATAGCCTGCATCATCGCTGGATAATGAATCTCCTGGCGACCATCAAGTTCACAGCGTCCGGGATTGCCGGCAGTGTGATAATGGCCGATCAGTGCATGATCGCGGCGGATACGGCGAATCACATCTCCATGCATCACCTGAACGTGGTAAATATCAAACAGCAAACGGAAGTTCGGTGAATCCATGCGTCGCACAAGGTCAAGGCACCGATCCACGTCATCACCAAAGTAGCCTGGGTGGCCCTTCATGGGATGCGAATCGTCGCGCGAATTCAAATGCTCAAGGCACAGCGTCACCGAGTGCTGCTCGGCGTAATCAATCACCTGCTTCCAGCACTCAAGGCAGTTCTGCTCGGCTGTGGTTTCCGACATTCCCCGAATCGACATCCCAGTGAACGTGATCACCGACTTCGCACCAAATCGAATCGCCAAGTCAATTGAATCCCGCAGCTTCGCCACGCATTCCGCATGATTCCCCCGATCTACCGGACCAACAGCAAAACCGTGACTGCTCACCAGCGAAATCTGCAGACCTTTTGCCCGGGCTTCCGGATAGAAACGACGGTCAATCCCCTCGATCCCCGGTACACCAGTTGCCACACACAAATCAATCAACTGAGAAACCGGCATCGGATTGTAACACCACCCCATCACGGACTGGCGAATCCGTCCCCTGCGAATGCGAAAATCCATGGGCACAGCAACTTCGTCGCCCTCGCCCGCACCAGCGACATTCCGGAGACCAGGTACCGACACGACAGCCGCCGTGCCGGACAGAAATCGACGTCTGGTGCCGGTCATGAATGATTCCCCGCAGGTTGCATAGATTGACATTGATGTGGTCGGACGAAGCCCGTAGCCGTCGCTCCTGCCTCGAATGGTAATTCAGCCGCGGGGGAAATCCAAATCGACAGCAATCCGGCCCTGCAGTACCATCCGGCCTCTTCGAGCCGGTGAATGCTTGTGCGAAGAAATTCAGTCACTGTGCAGCTTGACTAAGCCGACCACGAAGCATCTTCTCAGGGAACTGAACACATGAACGCCCCCGTATTCGGCCCCGGCCCCATCCCGAATACCGTGAAGACCGCTCATGGCCAGATTGTCTCCATCCCCGCTGGCTGGATCCTCCTGCCGCCAGGCGATGCCGCACTGACTCGCAGAGTAAAACTGGCCGGTGAACACTGGATCGTGCAGGAAAAAAAAGGACGCAGGGTTTTCTCACAAGGCATCTGGGCACCGCTGTCCACCATTGAACGAATTCAGGCCGAACTTGAAGCCGAGCGGTCTACTGTGAGTTATGAGAAACGCAGGCTGGCAGATGCCAGGCGACGGGAAAAAACACAGGGGGCGTATGTCGAAGACTTCACAGCAGCTGTGGTAAGTTTTCTCAGCTTTCATCCACGTTACGCAGAACTCGCCCAACAACTTGCAAAACTGGTCGCCGATCACGCCACACCAGTCGGCAGTGGAACAGTTGCCAGAACGCAACGGATTCCGATCGAGCGTCGAGCAGAAGCCGCGGTGATTGCATGGATGCGGCACCAAACTACTGGCTATGACTCAATGCAAATCCCTCGTGTCAAAGGCCAACGTCGAGAAGTGCGACAATTGCTCGCACAACGCTCCCACGAATTGCTCGCCCGGTATCGCCAGGGCGATTCCAGTGACCGACAATGCCCGCTCAGAATTGCCCTTTCCGCAAGCGGCAACCGATATCAGCCGTAAGTTCTCGACATTCGCCGCAATCGTCACAGGCGGTCCAGCTGCAACGCAACGACCGGCCGCCAAATCTCGTCGCTGGTCGTCAAATCAAGCAGTTCGCGCTAAATGCTCGTGATGCAACTCCATTTGCAGCAACACTTTCCGTCGCGTTTTCCTGGGGACAGTCCCTCCCGGAGACGGTCGTGATCCGCATTCCCCAACGCCTCACAAATCGCCCGCGTGAGTGCAGCAGGAACTGGTGACGCTGGCGTCAGATTCGCTGCAATCGGTCCATTCCGGAAGTTCGCCGCAATCGTTACAGGAGGTGCAGCTGCAACGCCATCGACCGGCCGCCAAACCTCGTCGCTGGTCGTCAAATCAAGCAGTTCGCGCCAAATGCTCGTGATGCAACTCCATTTGCAGCAACACTTTCCGTCGCGTTTTCCAGGGGACAGTCCCTCCCGGAGACGGTCGCGATCCGCATTCCCAAACGCCTCGAAAATCGCCCGCGTGAGTGCAGCAGGAACTGGGGACGTTCGCGTCAGATTCGCTGCAATCGATCCACTCCGGAAATTCGCCGCAATCGTTACAGGCGGTGCAGCTGGGCGCGTTCAAAACCAGCGTGTGAACATCAGATCAGATCAGATCAGCTTGTGTCTACACGGTCGTTGGCAGTTGATGGATTGCCATCCGGCGGCTGGAATCGCGTGGGGTGGCCGGGTCAGGGCGTTGGCTGGGTTGCCAGGGGAGAAGCATTTTTTGAGGTGCTGCTGAAGTGTCGATGAGCGACGCTGGTTTCGCTTTTCTTGCCACGGTTTCTTTGTTATTCGTCCGTTTGCAGTATTCGAACAAGCGATTCCTTCCTGAACCGGGGCACTACTCATGTCACTCCGTCGCCGCACTTTCCTTGCCTCTGCTGCTGCTGCTGGCACTGCGTGGGCTCAGATACCTCGCGTTGCTTCCGCTTTGCCCCTGCCTTTCAGTCCGGAGACGGTGTCCGCCGACGAACCCGCCCTGCAGTGGGCGGATGTGCGGGACTGGGGTGTTGAGGGGAGGGGTTTTAATGACACGGAGGCGTGGTTTGATCGTTTGCCTGGCCGAGCGAAGGGAGTTGTCCGCGATGCCGTTTGGGGACTCAGTCGCCATTCCGCGGGAATGCTGGTGCATTTCCGAACGGATGCAACGCGGATTGATGTAAACTATGCCGTCACTTCTGAAAATCTTGCTATGCCCCACATGCCGGCGACCGGCGTGAGTGGACTGGACTTGTACGGCAGGGATGAATCGGGCCAGTGGAAATGGGTCTCGGTCGTTGCTCCGAAAACTCGCGAGGTGCGTCAGAAGTTTGTCGATGGATTGCGACCGGGTGAACGTGACTATGCCATTTACCTTCCCTTGTATAACGGCACCCAGTCACTGCAGATCGGCGTACCGACCGGAACAAAGTTCCAGCCGATTCCGCCTCGGACGGAAAAGCCAATCGTGTTCTATGGAACATCAATCACCCACGGCGCCTGTGCCTCTCGACCCGGAATGCCACATCCAGCCATCCTCGGGCGCAGACTCAACCGCCCCGTAATTAATCTGGGCTTCAGTGGCAATGGACGCATGGAACTGGAAGTGGGGCGGTTCCTTGCGGAAATCGATGCCGCGGTATTTGTGATTGACTGCCTGCCGAACATCACGGCGGCCGACGTCACTTCCCGCACTCAGCCACTCGTCAAACTGCTTCGCGAAGCCCGACCGCAAACGCCGATCGTACTGGTCGAGGACCGCAGCTACTCAGGTTCCTGGCTGATCGGTTCCCAGGCCGACCGCAATCAGTCCAGTCGCAAGGCGCTGAAGGAGCAGTATGACCAGCTCCTGCAGGGCGGGGTCGAGCGACTGTTCTATGTCGATGGCGAATCACTGCTGGGAAGCGATCGCGACGACACTACCGACGGTTCACACCCCTCCGACCTCGGTTTCTTCCGGCACGCGGAAGCACTGGAACCGGTGTTAAGGAAGGCCCTGGGCTGACTATGAACTATGCTGACGGAATGCAGCTGAGCGGTTGGGCGGAAGCCCCCGGCTGTGTTTCGCACCGAGGGTGCGCGCGCTGCCGAGTGCGTTGGTACGACGTTGGCAGGGGCCTTTCGCCCAATGGCGTTGAAGTTCTCTGGAATCATCTAAAAGGACGGATGAAAACCCGGGAGGGCGAGGCTGGGATGACGAAACGGTGTGAATTCGGGCGAATAGGGATGTTTTCAGTTCTGCTTGCCAGTTGACAGCTCTCACTGCGATCCCTTGTCCAGGACTGTTGGTCTCTCGCAAAGGCGCAAAGACGCAAAGGAAGGACAGAAGGTTCAAATTTCCAACATTTCCAGCTTTGCGC
>JBJTOP010000278.1:0-3448 GCA_046074645.1 Planctomycetaceae bacterium
AGAAAGTCAAGGCCATTGGGCTGCCGCCCAACCGCTCGGTGCATCTGTGAAGCTGAAGAGGATGGTTATTCTGGAGCAGCCACAAGCTTCTTCGCTTAAATTTCTTTTCAAAAATCTTCTTCGTCGGACAGATTTTCTGGCAGCTGACTTGGCGGTGTTTGGCCTAATCATTGTATTCGATCGGCACGTTCTGCAGGACAGTTCATTTCCCTGCACACTGCGCCAGCTGCAATCGCTCTTTCCTGACAGAATTTTCCACTCGGGGTGCACCATGGTCTGGCGTAAAAACAGCAGGCGTTCTGGTCAGAAAAAATCGCTGCGGCTTCAGGCTGCAGAAAGTCTCGAGTTGCGATCGCTCCTGTCGGCTGCTCAGCCGCCGATTTTTGGACCCGACGGTCTTGCCGAGCATTTGCCGGGTGAAATTCTGGTGCAGTACAAGCCGCAGACTGCTGCAGCTGGTGTTCAGCAGGCTCGTGCGATCGTTCAGGGAACGCTGCTGGAAACCATTCAAACCAACGTCATGCAACGACAGGGCATGGGAGTTCTGGAACGCATTCAGGTGGGGCAGGGGAAAAGCGTTGTTCAGGCGCTGGCGGCGTTGAAAAACAATCCGTTTGTGGAGTATGCCGAACCAAACTACATCTATCGGGCAGCAGCGGTCAGCAATGACACAAACTACACCAACGGCAGTCTCTGGGGTATGTACAGCTCGGATTCGCCAGCGGCAGCAGGTCCGTCGGGAACAACAAACCAGTTTGGCTCCGCAGCCGAGCAGGCGTGGAATGTCAACGTCACCGGTTCACGCAGCGTAGTTGTCGGCATCATCGACGAGGGGATTCAGACAACGCATCCGGATCTGATCAACAACATTTGGGTGAATCCCTATGAAATCGCTGGCGACGGCGTGGACAACGACGGCAACGGATACATCGACGACCGCAACGGATGGGACTTTGTCAACAACGATAATACGGTCTACGACGCTGGCCAGGATTCGCACGGTACCCACGTTGCCGGGACGATCGGTGGTGAAGGCGGTAACGCAAGCGGCGTGGTGGGCGTGAACTGGGCCGTGAGCATGATCTCCGCGAAGTTCCTGGGAACCAGCGGTGGTACGACGGCCAACGCCATTCGCGCTGTTGACTATCTGACGGACCTCAAGACACGGCACGGGATCAATATTGTTGCGAGCAACAATTCGTGGGGTGGCGGCGGTTATTCTCAGGCACTGCACGACGCCATCATCCGTGGTGCGAAGCAGGACATTCTGTTTGTGGCGGCCGCCGGAAACTCGACCAGCAACAACGACACAACTGCGTCCTATCCTTCCAACTACAACACATCCGTCGGCACGTCCACCCAAACGGCCGCCAGCTATGATGCCGTGATTGCCGTGGCTTCTATCACCAATACCGGTGCGATTTCCAGCTTCTCCAGCTACGGAGCCACGACGGTTGATATCGGCGCTCCCGGGTCCTCAATCATTTCCTCAGTTCCCGTGAACACCTACGCCAACTACAGCGGCACTTCCATGGCGACCCCCCACGTCACAGGTGCTGTAGCACTCTACGCATCCACTCAGACCGGTCGCATCGCCGCCTCCGCCATCCGCACTGCGATACTCAGCACTGCCGTACCCACAACGTCACTCTCTGGCAAGACGGTCACCGGTGGTCGATTAAACGTCTATGAGGCCATCCGCCGGACATCCTACATTGATCTCGAAAAGACCGTCTACGGTCCCACTCAGGCGGCGCTGCTGACGCTCGCAGACTCAGCCAGCAACGTCAATCCAAATGTCGCCGAAACGGTCACTGTGGAAGTTCGCAGCACCACCGAATCCACGCCGCTGACCATTACACTGACCGAGACTGGAGTATCCACGGGTGTCTTCAGCGGTTCCGTGCAACTGGCCCCTGGCGCTGCCACGGTCGATAACCTTCTCCAGGTCACTCACAATGATACTATCACTGCCCGATTCCCCAGCCTGAACCTCACGGATACAGCCACCGTTGATGGTGTTGCCCCTGCGCTGTCAGGTCTGTCGGCAACGCCTGCTGCCACTACGGCCGTGATAACCTTCACCACCAGCGAACCTGCAAGATCAACGGTGCGTTACGGCACCAGCCCGCAGTCGCTGAATCAGACTGTTTCCGGCTCGACACTGCTCACCAGCCACTCCGTCACACTCGCAGGACTCACTCCGGGAATCGCCTGGTACTACGAAGTCACAGTGACGGATGCTGCCGCCAACGCATTCACGTCTGCGGTCCAGTCATTCACGACAGCTCCGCCAAGTCCGATTCTGTTTGTTGATGACGACATGGGAGCCACCTATGAGCGATTCTTCACGGCAGCCCTGAACGCCAATTCGCTCGCCTTTGACTCGTGGAACGTGGTGGCCGCCGGTGCCGCACCCGCAGCTGCAAATCTCGCCAATTACCGCACTGTGATCTGGAACACAGGCTACGACTACAGCAGTGCAGGGGCTGGTTTGTCGTCAGCAGAACAGTCGTCAATCAGCACCTATCTGAATGGTGGCGGCAGAATCTTCATCTCCGGACAGGATGTGCTCTACAACGGCGTCACCTCGACCTTCCAGCAGACATATCTGAAAATCGCCTCGTTCACCCAGGATATCAGCACTGCCGCCCACACTGAAACAGGCGTCACCGGGAATCCGATTACGAACGGGATGAGTCTGGCAGTGGCAGCACCGTCCGACTTTCCGTCACTCTACGTCGATGCTGTCACTCCAGTCACCGGAGCATCCGGACTCCTGCAGCATGGCGTGGTCGGGGCCAGCTCCGCGTTTTCCGGTGTAAGCTATCGCGGGGACTACGCGGCCGGCGGCTTCGGAATGGTATTCTCCACTCTCCCGTTCGAATCCATCAGCAGCACCGCCGCTGCTCCCAATAATCAGGCTGAGTTTTTGAAACGCACCATGGACTTTCTGATGGTCAGCCCTCCAACCGGCGGCATTCAGGTGTCGTCACCCGGTTCGACAACCACCACAGAGGCCGGTGGACAGTCCACTTTCACCGTAGTCCTCACCACTCAGCCCACCGCCAACGTCACCATCAGTCTCAGTTCCAGCGATGCAACTGAAGGCAGCGTGTCCGCCGCATCACTCGTGTTCACGTCCACCAACTGGAATACTCCTCAGACCGTCACAGCCACCGGCGTCAATGATTCCATCGACGACGGCGATGTCTCATGGAACGTTGTAATCGGTGCTGCCAGCTCCAGTGATCCTGCCTACAACGGTCTGAATCCTGCCGATGTGGCGTTCTCCAACATCGACGACGACACCGCCGGCATCAGCGTCTCGGCCCCCTCGGGCACGATCACCACGGAAGCCGGCGGTGCCGTGACTTTCACGGTGAAACTGGATTCTGAACCACTGGCCAATGTCACCATCAATCTGAGCTCCAGCGACGCCACCGAA
>JBJTOP010000279.1:0-12760 GCA_046074645.1 Planctomycetaceae bacterium
AAAGGAAGGGGATTTGCGGGAGGGCGAAGCTGGGATGACGAAACGGTGTTAAGACGGGAGTTCAGGGGTGTTTTTGGCTTGAGCGAGGAAAGGTCGTGGTTTGAGCTTTTCAGCAGTGAAAAAGCTGGGTGTCCGTTTCGATGGAGCGAAACGCGACTATGTGCAGAGTTCGCGCCGTTTCGTCATCCCAGCCTCGCCCTCTCAGTCTTCACCCACCCTTTCACAGGATTCCAGAGAACTTCAACGCCATTGGCCCCCAGACCCCCGGGAGGCCAACAACAGGTTTGCTGCCTGCGAGGCGCGCTGAATGCGTCCGGACCAGCGAAGATTTCAATCATGAATCCATTCAGTTTTGGAACAGATTCCAGATCACAGGCTCGGTCGCGCATGTGTGTGATCTGTGTGATCTGTGGTTAAAACAAGCAATTCGGAATTGAACCACAGATTTCACCGATTCCACAGATGATGGGAGCTCTTCAGTCCGGTGTCTGTGCGATTCTCTGCGGTTGTCACGGTGCACCGAGCAGCAGTTTTGCGGGATCAGTTTGGGTGCAGGTTTGTTGTGGAAGGCCGCCTTGATGGCAGTTCGGACACTGGAGAGTATGAATCTGGTGTTCCGTGGGAATCAGTTCACGAGTTCGCCTGACATGCCCTGCCTGACCTCCGCGTTTGCGTTTGGATCTCGGCTTTGCCGTGCTCACTGGCTGCTGTCCCGGTCTGTCGCTCGACGGTGGCGGCGAGGAATTGCCCGAGTTCATGCCAAGTCATCGCTTGAGTTCCTCGATTCGCTTTTTGCTGTGATATGATCAATCCTGAAACAGTGAACGGTAACATTCTGTGAACGGTTTGGTTACCACTGTTTCCACCGAGGTGCATTATGCATCGACAGTATTTATCAGCCTCGACTGGTTGTTGCTGGACGGTCCATGACTCGGGTTTACGGCGGGTCGTGTCCGCCGGGGTGCCAGGGGTGGCAGCGGCAGATACGGAGTGTACCGCGGAGTGTGCCGCGGAGGGCACCGTATTTTTCGATTGCGAGGATCATGTACTGACTGCAGCTGGGGTGGAACCGGCAGTGGCGCCCCAGCCAGGGGCTGATACCGATCTGGTAGAGCCGGACAAGTCCGATCAGCAGCATGGCGGGCAGTCGGGTCATTTGTCTGAGTAGCTGAGTTCGAGGCTGGCGTCTGCGTCGCCGATGGTGATTTGGTGTGGAGAGTTGAGTATTCGGGCGTCATCGATTGTGGGACCGGGCTGAACAGCTCCCATGTCGGTGACAACGACATCATATTCACCGGCGAGTGGTCCTGAGTGTTGCGGTACGCTGAATTTACCGCCGCTGATCATGGCCCACGCCGTGGGTTGATGGGGATTGCGTGGCCGCAATGCGATGGAGCCCCAGCGGAGGGGTGTTCCGTTGAGCTGCACGGTACCTGTGACAGCGCGGCGGGTGCCATGGGCGAGGAGCGCATTCTGGCGGAGCCAGGTTGTTGCGGTGTCCAGCCAGGACTGGAGTGCCGGATGTCCGGGTGCCAGTCCGACGCCGTGCTGCCCCTGCTGGAACACGTGGAGTTCTGCGGGGACACCGGCGCGTTTGCAGGCGGTGAAGAAGGCGATGCTGTTTTCCGGTGGGACGCCGGAGTCTTCGGCGGTGTGGAAGAGGAAGGTGGGTGGGGTATCTTTTGTGACATTGCGGTCGCTTGAGAGGGCGGCGAGCTGGTCAGCGGAGGCGTCAGGTCCGAGCAGATTGCGAGCGGAGCCTCGGTGGGCGAATTCGGCGGAGAAGCTGATAACGGGATATCCGAGGATTCCGAAGCTGGGACGGGAGCTCAGGCGATCGATCGGGTCTGCGGCGGCGGCATCGGGGGGCGTGAACAGGGTGAGTGCGGTGCTGGCGAGGTGTCCACCGGCGGAGAAGCCCATGATACCGACGCGATCCGGATCGATCTGGAATTCTTCGGCGTGGCTGCGAACGAAGCGGATAGCGCGGAGGGCATCGTTGAGAGGCACTGGGTGTCGATAGGGAGCGAGTCGGTAGCGAAGTACAAAGGCGGTGATTCCAAGTCGGTTGAAGAACCGGGCCGGCTGTGTGCCTTCGTGATCAACCGCATGAATTCCGTAGCCTCCGCCCGGACAGATCACGACGGCAGTGCGGCTGGGCTGCTGGTTTGGCTGCGGAGTGGCGGGGTAGATCCAGAGCCCCGGTTGATCGGCGCTGGTGTCTGCTTTTGCAGCGGGGGCACCGGCTGGCCAGAGGCGGCGAAATTCCGGTTGTTCGGCGTGGGCGTGTGAGCGGCTGAATGTGGCAGCGAGGCAGCAGCAGAGCAGTGCCGGGGCGAGGACCAGTGGACGGGCGACCATGTGGAATGCTCCGATTGGGTGCGTGTGTGTGCGTGTGTGGGGGGGGTCAGCCGTTGGCATCGACAGCGACGGCGGTGGCGGTGGCGTAGTTGCGAGCGTGGGAGATGGTGATGAGGACTCGGTGGATGCCGAGTTGACTGGCGATATCGGCTGCTCGTCCGGAGAGTTTCACGGCAGGTTGGCCGGTGTGGAGGGGAAGGACTTCAATATCATGGAAGGTCATACCTTCGATGAAGCCGGTGCCGAGAGCCTTGACGACCGCTTCCTTGGCGGCCCAGCGTCCGGCGATGCGGGGTGCCGAGTCGCGTTGTTTGTCGGCCCAGGCAAGTTCAGTGGGTGTGAAGCAGCGTTCGCTGAAATGCGTTCCGTGCCTATCGAGCATGGAGCGAATGCGGTCGATTTCAACGATATCGGTACCGATGCCGACGATCATTTCAGGCGCCGTATTTTTCGAGGCGGCCGGCATGAGCGAGTGCATGGAGCATCAGGAACCGGGCTTCGAACTGTCCGAGTTCGCCGACGCGACAGGCGGATTCGCCGAAGGCCTGTGACCCGTCGAAGCGGCAGTTTTCGGCGACCAGCATTGTGGGGACGGCATGTCCGCTGTGGGATTTCATTTTGGACGGCGTGCTGTGATCACCGGTGATGATGAGGACATCGGGGTTCAGGGCATTGATGCGGGGGATGCCGGAATCGAATTCTTCTGTGCGGCGAACTTTGGCTTCGAAGTTTCCATCTTCCCCGGTGGAATCTGTGTATTTGAAGTGGATGAAGAAGAAGTCGTATTGGGACCAGTTGGCTTCGAGGCAGGCGAGTTGGTCATCGAGGGATTGTCCGGCGTCGAGGATGTCCATATCGACGAGCCGTGCGAGTCCGCGGTACATGGGATAGACGGCGATGGCGGCCGCGCGAGTGCCGTAGACATCCTGGAAGCGTGGGATGGGCGGCATTTTGGCGATCCCGCGCATGGTGAGGAGGTTTGCGGGCTGATCATGTTTGAGGATTTCGGCGGCCTGTCGCATGAATTCGGCGAGGATTTCAGCGGTTTTCTGGGAGGCGGGATCGGCGCCCTGGGGTTTGAGCGGGGGGACGCCGGTGCGCTGGGGATCGGTGTCATTGACACTGCCCCCCAGACCATCTCCGCGAATGACGATTACGAGTCGATATTCCTTGACATGCCGGACGAAGACTTCGACGCCGGGGATGCGGATGGTGTCCAGTTTTTCGCAGAGTTTTTTGGCGATTTCTGAGGAGACACGACCCGCGCGGCGGTCGCTGATGCTGCCGGCCTGGTCAACGGTGACGAAGTTACCGCGGACGGCGACATCGCGATCGGTGAGTGCGAAGTCGATTCCGAGTGCTTCAAGAACTCCGCGACCGATGTCGTATTTGAGTGGGTCGTAGCCGAAGAGTCCGAGGTGTCCGGGGCCGCTGCCGGGAGCGATGCCTGGCAGCACGGGAATGCTCATGCCCAGCACACCGCGCCGGGCGAGTGCATCGAGGTTGGGGGTGCTGGCGGTTTCGAGTTCTGTTTTGCCGCCGGGGTGGAGCGGCAGGCCGCCGAGTCCATCGGCGACGTAGAGGACGATTTTGGAGTCGGCGGGTTTCTGGAGTCGGCGGGTCAGGTCATGAATATCGGTCATGGGTGATCCTGTGTTTTTGCGAATGAGTGTATCAGTGAGGGAACTGTGTGGTGATGCGGGGGAGGGGCAATTCGGTTGGCTGTGACAGTCCTGGTGCAGCGATCAGGTGGGCAGTCCGGTTTCGCGGGAGCGGCCGCTGCGTTCCATGATCTGCTGCCATTCGTCCAGCGGCAGTTCCCGGGCTTCGTCAATGAGCAGTCTGGGGATTTCATCGACGACGGGATAGCTGTAGCGGGCAGTGGGGCAGGTGCTGATGAGTGCACCGGCATCCTGCACGAGTTCGGAGCGGGATTTGGGGCACACAAGGTAGTCGCGTGCGTGTTCAAAACGGAAAGTCATGTTGGCTGCTTTGCTTTCAGAATCCCCGCAGTTCGCGGATGTCACGGAAGGTGCGGAGTTCGTAGCCGATACCGGCATAGTCGAGTGAGGAGCAGAGTGCTCGCACGGCGACTCCCATGCCATCGGGACCGCTGAAACCACCGAACTGTCCGCCACCTTTGAGATGCGGTTCGGTTTCGAGAAAGAAGCCGGGGAGTCCGAGCCGCTGGAGGCGCTGTTGCAGGCTGGGGAGTTGTTCGCGGAGGTCGCGGAAGATGAGTTCGTGGCCGGAGTCACCGACGTTGCAGGGGACGAAGTTTTTGAGGCGTTCTTCATCGACGGCACCTTCCCAGACGAGCGAGGGATCGATGCGGTAGTCTTTTACGTGCATCCAGCCGAGCCATGGCAGGACGGCCTGGTATTCAGAGAACACCTGCAGGGCGTTTTTATTTTGAGCGGCAACATTTCCGGCGTCGTAGATGAGCACCATCGCGGGATGATCGACGCGTTGGGCAAGTTCGGCAAGGAGCGGGCCGGTTTCGCCGATGAGGTTAGGTTCGATTTCGACACCGTACACGAGTCCCTGTTCGGCGCAGGCCTGAGCGATGCTGCGGATGAGATCGGCGGCCTGATCGAGATGCTGTTCGGGGCGTGTGCCGCGGGGATGGTAGAAGGAAAAGCCGCGGATGAGCTGGGTTTCGAGGGCGATGGCACAGCGAATGGTGCGGGCAACTTCGGTGGCGAGGTATTCCGGGAAGGGGACATATTTATTGTGTGAGCCATCGTTGATGTCGAGCAGTTTGACTTTGCCGATGCGTGAACCGATGCTGGTGACGTGAATGCCATATTCGGCGTGCAGTCGTTTGAGCTGCTGAAGTTTTTCGTCGGACAGTTCGGTGACATGTTCGACGCGACCTTCACCGGTGACGTCGATGAAGCGGGGGCTGTAGTAGCGGAGCCCGATGGCGGCGAGTGCCGTCATTTGTTCCAGAGCCGTGCGGCGATTGGCCGCTTCGTCAGCAAATGCGCTGATGATGACGGAAGGTTTGGACATGGAGGACCTTTGGAAACGACGGAATTGTGGGGAAGGAATCGCGCTGCAGTCTGCGAATTCTCTGCGGACCGGCCGTGGGAAACAAGTGAACGCCGGGGAAGGGAAAACCGTTACGGTGCGTTGGTGGCGGGAGGGCTGGCGAGGAGCGCGTGCACAGCTGCTTTTGCCTGATCCCAGCGACGCGGATCGAGTGATTCAAGGACTGCGGTACCGGCGTCGTCATCATTCGTTTTTTTCACCACCGGGCCGGCTCCGAGCGTGTCCCGGAGGAGAATTGCGATTTGTTGTTCGGAAAGCTGGTGCCGGTCCCGTGCCAGCTGCAGTTTTTCCACGAGCTGCTGAGCTTCGCGGATGGCTCTGAGCCGTGCGGTGGTGCGGACGGCCGGGCGTTCGCCGCGGCCGGCATCGAAGATGAACAGCGCCAGCTGATCGCCTTCGGTGAGCGCTTTGCCGGTTTTATCCAGAGTTTGCCAGGGGACGATACCGACAGCTCCGGCCTGCCATGCGTCCAGAATCCAGGCTTCCATGGTGCGACTGGAAGCCTCCACCGGACTGGCACTCCCGTAAACCCAGACCTTGATACCGTCACGGCGAATGCGTTCCTGCACGAGCCGGCGATATTTTCTGAAGGCGTCACCGGCAACCACCCAGAGGTCATTCCGGCCATCCAGTTCGCGTCGAGCATATTCGGGACGAGAAATATCGATGCGATAGTCCAGCTGAATCGTGCGCAGGTCGGCCCTTCCACGATCGGTCAGACGACCAAACCATGCAAGTGCCCTGTAGTCCCAGAACGCGGCGGGCTCATCCAGTATCCAGGGGGCTTGCCTGGGATCGCTGAGGCTGCCTTTGTTATTCAAATACACCTGAAATCCCGTTCGTGTCCACCGGCGTTCTTCGGCCAGTCGCACGAAGGACCGGAGCACATTGACGAACGTCTCTGCATATTGAGGTGAATTGCTGAAGGCCAGATTGGCATCCGGGTTGCCGTTGAAGTGGGCGCGGCAGTTGAGAGGCCAGCTTTCGTGGAACGTCAGGTAGAAGCCGGGCAGCGGAACAGCCCCGCGGTGACTGGTGGCGAACAGTGAACCATCCAGCACCGGGCTGAAGGCTTCCACAAAATCGTCCCAGTAAGCGGTCGTATCGCCCGGCTGCACACTGTCGTACTTGCGGTTATCCATGCGTCTGCCTGACCGCAGACGCATGTCCAGGTTGCTCTTGCGAGCCCCTGGCGCGGCGGTTTGCTGTGAATAGTGCAGTATGTTCAAGTGCACGCGATGATCGCAGGCGGCCTGCTGAAGTGCATAATAGTCGTCCACGTGATCGGGGAGACCGTAGCTGTTCATTTCGCAGAGAAAACTGGCGGCCCTGGGAAGACTCACGGGAAGCACGGTGAGTTCGAGGGGGAGTTGTCGGCCATCGCTGACTTCGATTCGTCCGCTCACCCGCTGCGGCGGTGCATCGAACGGCACAAAGATATCAGCGAACAGCGGCAGATCGATTTTCGGCTGCAGTTCGGCTTCCCCGGAAAATGGCAGCAGCGGATCGGGGATCAGGCGATTGGCACATTTGACGAACAGAGCCTGACTGATTTCCGTGCGGAAGCCTGGCTGGGTGATTTTCAGGGAGATGCGTTGGCGTCCGCTGCCGCGCACAATAATCTGCAGACCAGTAACTTCCCCTGCAGCTGCGGTGAGCCGTACTGTGCGGCCATCGAACATTGAATTATTGACGCGATAATCGGCCGGCAGATCCCCGACGGCGTTCCCATCCTGGTCGTAGCGATCCTGGACGGGCAACACTGCCAGGTCTCTGACGGCAGGCGTGGCAGCTGGACGAGGTGCGGTGACAGGGATGCTGCGGGCGGGCGAGCGAGCAGGGAGTGTCGTCTGGAGTGTGGCTTTTGCGGAGCGTGAGCCGGTGCGGTTGAGCGTGACAATCTCGACCGTGACTTTCCGTGGCTGTTGTGCGGAGTTGTTCTGGTCGTCGAGGGAGTGCAGTGGAATGAACTGTTCGCCGCTGGGCAGGACGTTGGGAATATCCGTTCGGGGCAGGGACTTGCCATCGACGAGTACATCGTAAGCGAACCCGCTGGCGGGTGCTTTGAAGAGCAGTTCCGGGATTCCGCCTGGCCCGGGCTGCAGACGGAGATTCTGTGGAGGTGCGGGCGTGGCGTCATTTTCCGGACTCAGCTGCAGCACGAGTCGCGGGCCTTTTCCGGACTGTTCGCGTGAAAAGATCGAAGGGTTGCGGCTGTAGTCAGCATCGTGTTCATGGATGGCGAGGCCTGATGCGGTGCCTGTGGCGAGCGCGTGAATCAGGTCAGGAGCGACGTCCCACTCGTAACGCTCGCTCTGAAGCTGAGTGAGTGTGCTGTGGGTGAGTGTGTGCGCGTTTCCTCCGGAGACGGCGGGGAAGCGAATTCCTGCGGCTCCCCAGCCACCGGCACCGATGCCGGCATCCAGTCCGGACGAGTTGTTTTCGTTCCAGGGCACAGCGATGGTGGAGATTGTCGCAGCGGCAATGACCTGGTCGGATGCTTTGTCGCAGACGAGCTTTGCGGAGCGAACCTGTCGGCCCCGAAGCTGAGCCGTGTCGAAGGCCAGAATGACGATGTGCTGGTTGCCTTTGATTCGCAGGCGTGCCTTATCTCCGGCGTTGTCCGCCCATTCGTTTTCGACCATGACGATGGAATTATCGGCGATGGCTGGAAGAGTGAGTGTCTGCTGGGCGTTGGCGGGAAGTGTGAGGCAGAGGGCTGTGAGCAGTGCGAGTACGGTTCGCATGTGTGAGGCCTTGCGAGGAGGTGGGCACGGCAACGGTGAAGAAAAAAAGCCGACCCCCCTGCGGGGATCGGCTTAGTTTGTACACTGGAGGCTGGTGGTCGGGAAGCCCGAGCCGGCATCACTTTTTCTTTGAGGTCTTTGCGGCGCCGGTCTTTGCCTTGGTGGACTTGGCGGCGACGGGAGCAGCAGCCGGGGCGGCGGCGGGTGCAGCGGCAGCAGGAGCAGCAGCCGGGGCGACGGTTTCAGTCTTTGCAGCAGCGGTCTTTGCAGTGCCGGTCTTTGCCTTCGTGGACTTGGCAGCCGGCTTGGCGGCGGGCTTCTTTGTGGACTTCGCAGCGGTCTTTGCGACGGGCTTCTTTGCTGCAGTACTTTTTGCGGCCATTTCCCAGATTCCTTCTTAGGGACTTGTCCGGCACCGATTCGATTGCAGGATGTTCGCCGGCGCCGGATTCGAACAACCGCGGATGACAAGCTGCTGCAGGGCACAACGCCCTGGCAGTTCAGCCATGTCCCGGGTTATAGGTCAACCTGACAAAATGCGTCAAGCGGAAAATCTGTCAGTCATTGTTTTCCGGACGACCTTCAGTGTAGTGCCAGTTGTGAATGGGGCGGAGGATTTCAAGCACATCTTTAAGCAGTTCGTGGTCGAGCGGTTCAGCGGCCCACCGCGACCACTCTTGAATTCGCTCCGGGTTGGCCGATCCTGTAATGCAGGTTGTGAAGTCTTCATTGGCCAGCGAGTACTGCAGTGCGAGCTTTGCAATGTGTGAACCCCGCGACCGACAGAACTCAGCCGCTCTGGCAGCGGTCTCGCGCACCAGTGGAGTTGCCTTGTGCCAGACAGGAAGTGGGTCACCAGAAAGCAGACGCGCAGAAAACGGCGCCGCGTTCATCAGCCCCACACCCTGCTCACGACACAACGGCACCAGTTCGAGAGCCATGTCGTTCTGCAGCGTGTAATGGTTGTAAGTGAGGATGACATCGACGTCGCTGGAGTTTGCAAGGACGTAACGGAACATCTTCATGGGATAACCACTGACGCCAATGAATCGCACCTTGCCCTTTTGCACCAGTCGCCGCAGGGCTGGCAGAGTTTCTTCGACGATCTGCGTCATATCGACAAATTCCAGATCATGGCACAGCACGATGTCGAGGTGCTCAACACGCATGCGTTCGAGTGAGATATCGACGCTTTCAATCACTCGACGGGCGCTGAAGTCGAAGTGCCGCGGAGCGTAGCGACCAAGCTTCGTGCCGAGGAAATAACGGTCACGAGGAATTCCGGGGAGTACCTGTCCCAGCAGCACTTCGCTCATGCCGCGACCATAATATGGTGACGTATCAATAAAGTTCATGCCCACGTCGATGGCCGCTTCGACACTGCGCAGGCAGTCCGACAGCTGAACGCTGCGGAATTCAGCCCCCAGTGAGGACGCCCCAAATGAGAGTGCAGTGAGGTCCAGGCCGGTTTTTCCGAGTGGTCGCAAAGGCAGCATACGGTTCTCTCCTCGTGAAACTCAATTCAGACAAGCCGGGGAAATTCGACGGGCACCGGGAAGATTTTGCTGACAAATTCGGAAAACTCGTTGTGATCGGAACCCGCAGAAACTGAATGGCCCGCACAAACCGGCAGAAAACGCCAGATTACCCTTCCTTTTGCGGCAAATTCTGCGGAAGAAAAACTGCAGACGTCGAATATCAACCTAGATTTCCCTGCCACAGGTTCTCGGAAATGTACCTGTCGCCCGAAGAGTTTGCACCCTGGCCCCGGACAATCGGACCCTGGTCTGCTCTTTCGGACATTTACACTGCCCGTCATGTGAAGCCCGCGTGTGGTTTCATGTTTCAGGAAAACATCGGGCAGCAATCGTTCACGAAGATGATTGACCAGGGACTGGACATGTTGGTACTCAGCCGCAAAAAAGATGAAAAGATTGTCATTGGCGACTCAATCACCCTGATGGTGATCGAGATACGAGGGGACAAAGTTCGCCTCGGTATTGAAGCTCCGCGGGACGTCACCGTCCATCGCGAAGAGATCTATGAAGCGATTCGCCGCGAAGCGACTCCGGATAAATAAATCTGCCCTCCGATTTCCGCGCCCGGCAGATCCCAGCGCAGTGATGACCGTTGATTCGTTTCGGATCGGCTGCGCCCATCCTGCAGTCCGGTGCCATTCATACAGCAGCAGCAGCCATGTCAGCCTTTGTGGGCAGAGATGGCTGCTGCTTTTTTCGTTTCCCCCCACGAACTACTGCCCGGGGTATCTGCCAGCGGTTCAGCGATTGCAGGGCGACTTGCCAGCGGGAACGGAGCCTGCCAGTGCCGATTTCCGTGTTGGCGGTAACAGCTGCTGAGATGCGTTTTCACGGGGGGCGTTCCCGAGGACCACAGCGATTCTCCGCCGCAGAATGATTTCTCCATGGAGGGTGAGATGAAGAAAGTTTCGTGGTCGTGGGCTGGTGTCGTGATCGCTCCTGGAAGTTCTGCCAGTGCCCGGGAACCGCTCTACGCGCCGCTGCCTGGCGCAGCATCCGTGTTCCAGGACGCTGAGCAGGCGCCACCGCCGGTTCCGATTCTCAGCCCGGCTCGCGAGGTTGAAACTGAACCGGTTTACGATGACGGACTGTGCCGGCCGTCAAAGTGTCTGCCGTGGTGGGCTCACAACCACAACGTCCATGCCGACTGGCTGTTTCTCAGCGCACGCGAACAGGATCTGGACTACGCCACGCCTGTTGATGGCACCACCAACACGGCTGTGCCAGTCGGCCAGACGGCATTGCTCAGCCCAGGCTACCAGTCCGGCTGGCGGATCGGCGGTGCACTGGCCATCGACAACTGTTCGAGCCTGTTTTTTGACTGGACCAGTTTCAGCAGTTCGACGCGCAGCGAAACGCTGCTTGATGGCGGTGCCCCGCAACCGAATTCCTTTCTGCGTTCGGAGCTTGTCCACCCCCGAACCCTGAGCGGTTGCTGCCGACAGCCTGAATGCCGCGGGTGTCTACGACGTGGATTTCGAAACGGCCGACGCGGGCTACACTCGCACAATTACGGGCGACTGGAACGCAAGGCTCAATGGAAACCTGGGATTTCGCTATGGCGGGCTGTCCCAGGATCTCACGGCTCAGCAGCAGATTTTGGGTGATGTGCTGGTCAACAGCAGCATCAACTTCGCCGGCTACGGCCCCCGAGCGGGGCTGGACTACGAAAGACTCTCGTCGCACGGGATGCTGTTCTACTGTCGCGGTGCGGGAAGTCTGCTGGCCGGTCGCTTTGAGTCAGCATGGCAGCAGTCATCTGTCTTTGCAGGGCCTCAGGCCGCTGCAGGAATCGACGAAGACCGCATCGTGCCACAATTCGACCTGGAACTGGGCACAGGCTTTCAAACCCGCGGAGGCGGTTTTCGGGCGACCGTTGGATATCTCTACAGTATCCGGGGAATGTCGTGACGATGCCTGAATTCATCGACAGCGTTCAGGCCGACGCGCTTCGAGGCACCAGCGACACTTTGGCGTTCGATGGCCTCGCAGTCCGCGCGGAATTTCGCTTCTGACCAGTTTCACTGTGCCGGAGGTTTGGCGTGCCGAGGGGACGGCAGTGTGCAGACTGCCGTCCCCCGCGACTTTTTTTCAGACTGGAGTTACTTCTTTTTGGCGGCTTCGGCGGCAGCTTTGGCGGTCTGTTCCTGAGCTGCACTGAGTTCCGGGTTTGGTTTGGCATCCACTTCGATTTCACCGCGGATCCAGCGGACGGCCGTGGTGATGGAACTGAGGTAACGTTCGTCGGCCCAGGAAGATTCGTTGTGGCCGAGGTTATTGAAATAGACGCGTCCTTGTCCGTAATTCTTGATCCACGCAACGGGGACGTGATAGGGCATGGACGGATTACATTTGGCCATGTCAAGGCTCATCAGCACGCGAACTTTTTCCGGCTGCCAGTTCTTGTACTGATAGATTTCGTCACGAATGGTGAATTCGGCACCAAAGGATTTCATGAGCGGATTCTCTGGCTCATGCGCGCGAATGGTGACGGTGTTACCGGCGTTCCATGGGTGACCATTGAAGGTTCCGCCGACCATGTCCCAATAGGGCTTGTAGTCGCCCCACGTGTCCGCTGCGGAATGGAATCCGAGGAATCCGTGTCCTTTGGTGGTGAGCCATTCGCCGAAAAAGTAATCACGATCCGCTTCGGCGATTGGAAGCGAGCCAGTGGTGTAGAACATCACGATGTCATAGTTTTTCAGGTTGTCTTTTGTGAAGTCAGCGGCGGCATCCTGGGTACAATCGACCTTGAAGAGTCCGGTTTTTTCGCCGAGCTGAATCATGGCGAGTTCTGAGACGGCAAGTTTGTCGGTGGGGCGACTGACACTGCCGTGTTTAAAGCCGACGCTTTGAGTGAGCATCAGAACGCGGGATTTGGGCTTGTCGTCTGCCTGCAGGGGCGGCGCAAGGAAGCCGGAAACAACCATGGCCAGCAGGAGTAAACCGGAACTCAGACGCATGTGGATTCTCCGTAAGAAGCGAGGTGGGAAGCGAAGCGGACCGGCAGGAGTGACAGGCCGAGGTGCGAGGGGGAGACTTCAGTTCGCAGGGCCAACG
>JBJTOP010000280.1:0-1874 GCA_046074645.1 Planctomycetaceae bacterium
TGTGCAGAGCGGTTGCAGATGTGCGAAACCCCGAACACAGAAAACCGAACACAGAAGACCATACGTCCCATACGTCCCATTTGTCCCATAACACCCCTGCCCGCCGCACATGCACACGCTGACAGCGATTGGTTACGAGAAGCTGAAGGTGATTGCGGCGGAGCTGATCACCATGGTGCGAAAGAGCGTGACGATTGACTGGACATTGCGTGAAACGGCCCGCGCCCGGATTCGCGTGATTGTAAAACGCATTTTGAACAAGTGGGGCTATCCGCCGGACCTGCAGGACGCGCCAGTCCGGACGGTGCTTGAGCAGGCAGAATTGCTGTGTGCCGACTGGACGGGTGACACGGGCTGACGCAGACGACGGCAGGCCAACTCACCACCAACTTCTGGAAACGGTGTCTCGTGAAACGTCTGGCCCGGCCGACCTGTCTCCACCCCCATAACCCGCAGGTCCATTTCAGTCATCCGAAAACGCTCTGGCGAACCGGATGCCCCATATAACCCGGATCCGGGGTGTCTCTGGTGTAGGCGGGAGTTTCGGGAGTTTCGGGCACCGGGCTCTGCTGCGATCTGCTTTTCGAATTTCCTGATCGATTTTTTCGGGGCTGAAACCGTCAGAGAGATCAGTCTTCCCGGTTATCAACCCCGCTGAGCAATCCGCTGAGCATCCGCGCAATTTCTTCCAGCTGTGATTTCAGGGCTTCGTGGTCGTCTGCGGTCAGCAGACTCCGGCGGCGGGCCAATTCCAGCAGTGGGACGCATTCCTGCACGGAGTCGCGGTCGAGGCCGAAGAAGTTCTTGCGGTCGGGCTTTGTGAAGCGGCCGTTGCCTTCGGCGATGTTGGTGGAAATCGAAAAGGCGGCGCGGTTCAGCTGATCAGCGAGGAAGCCATAGCCGCGAGCGAAATTTTCGGAACTCCAGCAGATCTGGTCTGCGAAATCGACGGACTTTTGGTAGACGACCAGTTTCTCGATCGCGATGACCCGATTGATCGCAACATCCGGGGGCTGCTGACGGAGTTTGGCGATGCGGAGCCGGCCGATCTGATGGCACAGCGGCGTCTGGTGATTGAGGCTTCCGCGGCGGTGCCGGTATCGGGGCCGCCTGTGGTGCGAGTGGTGCGTGTCGCTGCTGCGACTCCGGGGCAGATCACGACCTGCCGACTGGAATCCGTGCAGGCGGAGTCGCGATTGCTGACAGACCCGCTGACGGCCACGAGTATGGCGGTTGAGCGGGAGCGGCGGCAGTTTGCTGAGCTGCAGAACCACCTGCAGCCCCTGCTGCTGAACAGCCATCAGGTCCGCGACGCCCGCTGGAGACTGAACCCTGCCGCTACTGATGTGTGCAAACAGAATCAGTCGGATCTGCGAACGTGGGTCGATGAGGAGCTGATTGGTCGCCTCCGGCGTGCTCCTGATTCCAAAGGATCTTCGGGATGGCGAGCGCCGCATGAAGAGAGTCTGGCGGCAAAGAGCTTTGCAGCATGGAATTTGCCATCGCCGCGCTGTATGGTATCCACTGAAGTTAATCCTGACCTCACACACTACCATCTCCACGTCAGGAAAAATCATGCGTCGTATTATCGCAGCAGTTCTCTGGCTGGCCTGTCACGCTCTTCAGGCAGAAGACTTCAGTCGCTGGACACCGTTCCTGTCCGGATCGTTGAAGGTGGATTCAGCCGGTGACCACGTGGACTTCAGGGCAGCGAATGGTCGTATCTGGCAGCGCCCCGTTCATCCAGCGACTGCGAATTCTCTGTGACGTTTCAGGTGGAATCCGCAGCCACGCAGTTTGAGTTTTTCGGGTCGGGCTGGTCAGCATGGCCGGATCCTAAGTTCGGTGACCGAGGATTCGAAGCGGGACTGCTG
>JBJTOP010000281.1:0-11813 GCA_046074645.1 Planctomycetaceae bacterium
CAACACTCGACAACCGATGTTGCTGCGCCGGTGGTCAGGGGTGCCGCTGTTACGGTTCGAGGAACGCAGGCTGATTGGTCCGTTGCCCCACGAGCCGCCCCGCAGAACGCGGAAAGACCCGGCAGGGAGACCTGTCGGGTCATCCGTGGGTGATTTACTATAGTAGGCCGCGTCGCACCAATCCTCGCACCAATCCCAAACGTTGCCCGCCACATCATACAGACCGAACGGGTTGCTGCTGTAGCGTCCTCCGGGCGATGTGAACGGGGAACCGTCATCAAATGGGAATTTCTGCCACTTCTTGAAATCCACTCCCGGATAAGCCTTCGCGAAGCTTTCGTCCAGAACATTCGCGAAGCCCTGCAGACTTTCCAGCTTGTCTCCGGTGAAGAACCGAGTTGTTGTGCCGGCTCGGCACGCGTATTCCCATTCCGCTTCCCGCGGCAAACGATAGCGGCCGCTGGTTCCGGTGGTCTCATTCAGCCATTTCACGTAGGCCTGCACGTCGTTCCATGTCACATTCACCACCGGATGCTCGTCCGTCTGCTCAAATCCTGTGTTCTTCCACGTGAATTCCGGTTTCTGGGCACTGGTCTTTGTTGCTGCCACGTAGCCCCAGCCGCCTTTGCCATCGGTTTCGGCTTCCGTACGGTAGCCAGTGGCGCGTACAAACGCGGCGAACTGACCGCGAGTCACTGAAGACACTCCGAGGTAGACGGGCTGCGTGATCCGCACGCGGTGGCGGGGGCTTTCTGCTTTGATCCATGCACGCCAGTCACCATCGGGCAGGACGAAGCCGGCCGCTTCCAGCTGTTCGGCTGTTTCATCACTGCCCATCTGAAATTCGCCGGGCGGGATCAGACGCAGTTCGTGCCCGAACTGATCTTTCCACTGCACTTCGCGTTTCAGAAAGGCCGCCCAGGCGGCCTGGGCGGCTGTCGCGGCGGCTGGGGTGAACGGGGCCCGCAGCAATTCCGGGCGTTTGGGTGGTGCTGCTGGTACGGGCTTTACCGGGGGTGCCGGCTTTTTTTCGACGCTTGCAGGTGCTCTGCTTTCCGCCTCAGCCGGGAGCGACTTCAGCAGGCGTTCCAGATCCGCCCGCCACGGCTGCAGTTTGCGGAGCGTTTCGACTTTTTCCCGGACGCCGTCAAAGCGTGCGGCCAGAATGGCTGTTTTGATTTCCTGATCCAGACTTTGCACCCGATCCCGCAGACCGACGCATTCCTGATAGAGTCCAGAATCCAGCAGGTGCCGCTGGGCTTCCGGGATCTTTTCCAGTGCTGCGACCGCTTCGGCGTAACGTTGACGCGACAACAGTTCCCGCGCTTCGGTGTGCTGCGTGGCCACTTTTGCCAGAACTTTTTCCACCAGGCTGGCAAGGTCCTCTTCCGCTGGCTTGACCGCTGTTGCGGGGGACGCTGTCCGGCCGGCAGGCGGTGATGCTGCTGGTCCGCGGGGTGTCTGCAGGTGGTCCACTTGTTCAAGGACGGCATCCACCGAGGGTGGACGCTGATCGCGCTTCTTTTTCAGCAGCTGGCTGAGCAGCCCCTGCAATTCTTTTGGGATCTCTTCAAGATCGAAGTCCCGATCATACGCGGGCCTGCCAGTGGCCATGTGATACAGAGTGGCGCCGAGACTGAAGAGGTCCGTAGCCACATCGAGTTGCTCACCTGCCATTTGTTCGGGGGATGCGTAGGCGACGGTAAACCCGGGCACACCGCTGCTTTTTAGCAGGGCCTCCCGGTCGTTGGAAAAGCTGCGGGCAAGTCCGAAGTCTGCCAGCAGGGCATTGCCGAGTTTGTCCAGCAGAATGTTGGCGGGTTTCAGGTCCCGATGAATGGTTCCCTGCTGATGGGCGGCCTGCAAACCCAGACAGATCTGCCGCGCGTACTGCAGCAGTTTTTCCAGAGGCATGGGGCCCTCCTGATCGAGCTTCTGCCTCAGGGAACCTCCTTCAAGGAGGTCCATGACGACGTATAATCCGTCATCATCGCGTCCCCATTCCTGGATGCGGACAACATGCGGATGATTCAGCTGCGCGGCCAGCTTCACTTCCCGGGCAAATCGCTTTTGTCTGGACAATGACGGTGCGGTATCATCGTCCCCGTCATCTGTGAGCAGCCGCTTGACTGCGACGTACTGCGGCAGCTGCAGTTTCTTCGCCCGATACACGATACCAAACCCACCTCTGCCGATGGCCTCGCCCTCGATCTGATACCTCTTCGCCAGCGGCGCGTAAGGGATCTCGGGCAGCCAGCGATCGCCTTCCGGTTCGCGGTCTATGGTATTGTCGTCATGCGGAAATGACATGTTCAGGCTCTTCTCGGCAGGCAACATTCGTTTTCGTCCGGGCAAAATGTACCAAAAAACACGCTCCGCTTAAACCATCACAGCGTCTCCCCCACCCCTAATCGAGCCGCAACCTTCAGGGCGTCGGACTGATACCCCCAGGTACATAACAGCTAAGCACCCACACAATCCCATTTCGCTTTGGGCGAGTAAGGAATGCGGCCCAGCAGGACCTTCGCCCTCCCGGCCGCGGTCGCATAGTCGCCTTTCGCTTTGCGAAAGGAACTGCCGGCGACGTTCTTTCGCGGAGCGAAAGACGACTTTCCAGAGTCCCCTGCGAACGAGTTTCGGAATTTCTCAGCACAGGCACCTGCCTGTGCTGTCACGGTGTATGTGTCCGCGGATCCTCAGCCGTTGCGCGGGAATCGGGAAAAAATGAAAGATCGTTGAGTCGCCAGGCCGCTGAACAATGGCCCTGGCTTTCTGGCGGAAACAGCATCTGGCTCCCCTCGCCCCGGACCGGGGAGAGGGGTTGGGGGTGAGGGGCGAAACGCCCCTGCCACACGCAGCACGGAAAGTGCAGGAGGATGCTGGATTCACAGTGTTCTGGAAGTGTTGGCGAGGGGCCTGGCCGTGTTCTTTGACAGCTCACCGCAGTGTTCTTTGACCCCTCACCCCCGTCCCCTCTCCCCTCGAAGGGGAGAGGGGGGATTGAAGCCGATTTTCGCGAGAATAGAGAGAACTTCAACGCCATTGGGCTGCCGCCATGCGGCTGGACCACGGGAGTGTGAAACGGTGTTAAAACGGGAGTTCAGGGGCGTTTTTTGCTTACCGTCTGAGGGCTCGTGGTCGGGCGAGGATTTCATTGACGAGGATGGCTTGTCGGACGCCGCCGGGTTCTTTGAGCAGTTTGCGGATAGAGATGTTGGTCTGGGCTGCTGATTCGTCCGGATGCAGGGCGGTTGCAGCGGCCTGGTTGCTGCCGATGTGTTCCTGCACGTGCTGGTCGATGTGCTGCTGGACTCCGGAGGCGATGCGGGGTTCGAGGTGGTTGCTGACGTGTTCGCGGATGGCGGCTCCGGTGGGGCGGTTTGCCGAGGCTGACGGCGTCCCTGACCGCGTGGGAGCGGGATTGCGGCGAGGCTGTTGGGGAGACTGAGTCTGCTGGGGTCGCTGAGGTCGTTGAGGTTGCTGAGGCTTTGCGGAGCGTCCGGGTTTTGGGGGCCCGGCCTGTCTCGGGGCTGGAGTGGGATCTTCTTTGCCTGATTTGGAAAACAGGTTCACCAGCTGTGAAATCACGAAGATGATGATGAAAATGACCAGCTTTTCCATGACGATACTCCGCGACACACTGACAGTAATACATCTGCAGTGTACAGTCCTGTGGCGGGTTTGTCTTTCCTGAAATCTGCAAACATCAGCGGGATTCATGACGCGCCCTGTTTGTTTCCGCATCCCGGCTGCACGTCCATTTTCAAAGGTTTTGTGAATGCGACCACATCGAATTCTGTTCGTCGCTCCGCTGATTGTGACCGCGTGGTGTGCGTGCCATCTGCCACTGTTGTCTGCGCAGCAGCGGTCGCCGGAGACCGTCGCTTCGCAGCTGGCTGCTGTGTACGGGAAGCGGCTGGAGCAGACGGCCTACATTCCCGCGTTGCCTCTGGTAGCAAAGCTCCGCCTCAGCCAGCTCACTGATCAGCCTGACCTGTCTGCGGAAGTGGCACGAATTCTTGAACCGTTTCGGGCGGGCGGACGCAATCCGGTGCCTGGATCGGGCAGTGAGCAGGCAGGGCATTTGATTTTTGTGGCGATGGCCGACCGTTCCGAAGGGCGTGACCGTGATCGCTGGATCGAACTTTCCCGCGTCGCAGCTGATCAGATCTTTGCCGGGGATGGTGCGGCGCTTTCCATCATGCCATTTCACAATGAAATGAGCGATGCCGTTTTCATGTCAGGCCCGATTCTGGCCGCCACAGGACGACTCACTGGTGATGTTCGTTACTTCGACGCTGCGGCATCACACCTCGACTCCATGCGGAAACTCTGCCTGCGTCCGGATGGCCTCTACCGCCATTCGCCGCTGTGTGAAGCGGCGTGGGGGCGGGGGAACGGTTTCCCCGCGCTGGGCATGGCACTGCTGCTCAGCGACTGGCCGCCAGAACATCCCGCCCTGCCAGCACTTCTGGAAGAATTTCGGCGACATCTGCGAGCACTGAAGCCGCACCAGGATGCTGGCAGTGGCTGCTGGCGGCAGGTGATTGACGAACGCTCCAGTTATCTCGAATACACCTGTACCTGCATGATTGGTTTTGCCATCCAGCGGGGCCTTTCAAAGGGCTGGCTGGAAGTCGATGAATTTCAGTCGGCAGCGGATGCTGCGTGGCGAGCCGTCGAACAGAGAACCAGTCCCACCGGGCTGCTGGTGAACGTGTGTACGGGCACAGGCAAACAGAAGACGCTGGAGGACTACTTCAACCGCACGGCGATCCAGGGCCGGGATGATCGTGGCGGTGCGATGGGGCTGATGTTTGCCGTGGAACGCCTCGCAGCCGCTTCCGCGCGGTAGAACGAAGGCTGAACCCCGTCCGTTCGATAATCGCAGCCGGACTGCTGCGGATCTGTCGTCAGACGGCTGGCAGAATACCGGGTCCAAGGACGCAGCAGGCGGCATTGTACCCGGGAATCCCGCTCACAGCCCCGCCACGTTGTGCGGACGATCCGCAGCGGAAGATGTGGGGATATTCGGTCTCCACGCCCCATTCCCCCGACATTGTTCCCGCCTCGCAGCTGCCGGCAGCCTGATCATTTCCAAAAAACCACGACAGCTGATTGTGAAAGATGTTGCCAAGATCGAGGTCCAGTTCGCGTTCCAGATCCAGCGGTGTTTTGACTTCCACGCACGGACTTCCGTCAGCAGCGTGAGCGAGGCAGCTTTCGACTGGCTCTTCACAGATTCGATTCAGACCCGCAAAGTACAGCTTTTTTATCTCTTCCTTTAAGACTGACTGTTGAGCGGGATCGGAGAACAGGCGATAGGGCATATCGAGACCGAACAAAGTCAGGGTATGCCAGCCGGCAGATTCGAGAGCGGGTGAAAGGATCGAGCGATCGGTGAGAGTGTGACAGTAGACTTCGCCAGGGGGCGTTTCCGGCACTTTCCCTGCGGACGCCTGTGTCCACGAATGTCGCATTTGTTCGTAACCTTCATCGATATGAAACGTTCCTCCAAAAGCATCGTCCGGTGAAACACCGGCAGCGCGAATGCGTGGAAGCCGTTCGAGGAGCAGATTGATTTTCACAACTGAACCTTCGTCTCCTGCCATTGGCTGCCATGATTTCCCAAGCAGTCGTGCCAGCGTTCGTGGTCCAGCGTTGACGAGAACGTTTTTTGCGAGGACGTGTCGCTGGCTGCCATCATGGGGATCGCTGAAAGTGACGGTCTGCAGTTCGGGGCCGGGTTCCACGTTCAGGGCCGGGGCATCTGCGAGCAGCGTGACATTGAGCGCGTGGCACCGCTGCAGCAGGGCGTTCACGAGAGATCTCATTCCGCCTTCCGGAACCCGCCATTCGCCGCAGCCATTGCCGATGACGTGGTAGACAAAGCAGCGGTTTTGCAGGAGAGAGGGATCATGGGGTTCTGTGAAAACGCCGATTTTACCATCGGTCATCACAAGGCCTCGAAGGACATCGTGCTGGAAGATTTGTTCGATGATTTTTCCAAGAGGCTGTTCCACGAATGATCGCCATGCGCGGCGCTGCAGGTCCGAGTTGAGCTGTTTCTCGAAGGTGTTTCGTGATTGCAGAGGCTGGGTGAGCGTGGGCCAGACGAATTCAGCGAACGCTGACTGGAGTGCCGCGAATTCTTCCCAGCCGCGTACGGCTGCAGCGCCCCCAAGCTCTTCAAGCGACACTTTCGATCGTTCTGGATCTGAGTTGGAGATTACAAGCCCGCGATGCCGTCCGCTCTGGTCAGTCCATGGAGTGAACGAAGCGGTGCTGCGCTGCAGAGTCCGGAAGTTGAGTCGCAGCAGCTGCTGGAGTTTCGCCGGGAACAGTGAAACGAGGTAGGAGTATCGACTGAGCCACGCATCGTGGTCCGGAAAGACTCGCTGCGACTTCGTGGCTCCGCCGAATTCTGCCTGCCGTTCCAGCACCAGCACCTGCTGACCGGCAGCGGCAAGACAGGCAGCAGCCGTGAGTCCATTATGTCCGCTGCCGATGATGATCGCGTCGTAGCACGCAGAAATCGTGGTCATTCCGGGTTTGCCTTACAAGTTGTCTGCCGCTGCCTGAAGCCGTGCATCCGCATCATACAACCGAGATCGCTGCTGCAGAAACCCGAAAAAACTTGACAAGGCCTGCTGCACCCGTCAAAACCAGTGAGAATCGAAAATCGTTCCCGGTCCATCGGAGTCTTCCATGAATTTCCTGCCACGTTCCCGCCGCGACTGCCTTGCCACTGCCGGCACCGGAATTGGTCTGCTTGCTCTTCCGGCCCTGCTCTCAGCAGACTCGAACGCCACAGATTCGCTCCAGACCGAATCGCTCCGTAATCCGCTGGCACCCCGTCGGCCCCACTTCGCTCCCAAAGCCCGACGTCTCGTGCACATTTATCTGAACGGCGGTCCATCGCAGGTGGATACGTGGGACCCCAAACCCGAACTCACGCGTTGGGGGGGCCGCAAACTGCCTCTGGGAAACCTCACAACCGAACGTGAGACCGGCGTGGCGCTGGCATCACCATTTCGCTTCGATCAATACGGAGAAAGCGGCCTGTGGTGCAGCGAAGTCTTTCAGAAGACGGCGCTGTGGCACGCTGACCGCATCTGCGTGATCCGCTCCATGTATGCGAACACACCAAATCACGAACAAAGCATGCGGCTGATGAACACAGGAGACGAACGTCTGTCGCGTCCCAGCTACGGTGCGTGGCTGACCTATGGTCTGGGCTGTGAAAATCAGAATCTGCCAGGCTTTGTAACGCTCTGTCCTGGCCTTCCCGTGGCCGATTCTTCAAACTGGCGAAGCGCGTTTCTTCCGGGGATCTATCAGGGCACCTACCTCGACACTCGTCGCACGTCTGCTGCGGAACTGATCGCCAACATCCAGAATCCCTCAACCCCGCGGACTGCTCAGCAACGCCAGCTGCAGCTGCTCACACAACTCAACCGCCGTCACCAGCAGACGCGGAATGACGATCCCCAGCTGGAAGCTCGAATTCAGTCGTTCGAACTGGCTTTCCGGATGCAGCTGGAAGCCTCTGACGCCCTTGATCTGGCTGGTGAATCACAGACCACGCACCAGCTTTACCGGACCGAGACGGTTCATGGTCGACAGCTGCTCACCGCCCGCCGACTGCTTGAGCGCGGCGTACGAGTGGTGCAGTGTTATCATGGTGACGTGCAGCCCTGGGACTCGCACGGAAACATCTCTGGCGAGCATCGGCGTCTGGGTCAGGAAGCCGACGGCCCGATCGCCGCTTTTCTCACGGATCTCGCCCAGCGCGGACTGCTCGACGACACGCTGGTGCTCTGCGGCGGAGAATTTGGCCGAACACCGGCCGTCGAAGTGCCGATTGGCGGCGGCAATCCAACCGGTCGCGACCACAACCACCACGGTTTTTCCGTGTGGCTGGCCGGCGGCGGCATTCGCGGCGGAATGACCTACGGCAGTACGGACGAATTCGGATATCGAGCCGTCGAAGATCGGGTTCACGTACATGATCTGCACGCGACACTGTTGAAGCTGATGGGGTTCGATCACACGCGGCTGACGTGGCATCACTCCGGCCGCGACTTCAGGCTGACGGATGTTCACGGGCACGTGGTCGAGGCAATTCTGGCCTGACTATATATTCTCGGGACGCACTGTCGGCTCTTGCGGCGAATCATCCGGCAGCGGCTGCCACGCGGGCACTTCCAGTAATCTTTCGACGACTTTGCGGCGACTTCCGGTGGACTCGTAAAGCTCGTTCTGTCGTCGGGCACCGCTGTTGTGCGGGATGCTGGAGACCGATTCAAGTTCGGCAAGGCACTGCAGTTGCCGCGCTGCGGGGCTGAGACGCACAATCAATTCATCCACCAGCTGCGGGACTGAACGCTGCTGAAAGTCACGGTAGCTCACAAGTGACGCATCGGCTCCATAGCGAGTGGCTCGCCACTTGTTCTGCTCCACCATCATCGGATGATATTCTGACTGAAACGTGCCTTCGTCGATGTCATTCGAGATGGTGTGCACGAGACACTGAATGAGGGCTGTCAGTGCGAGTACATGTTCAAGCGACGGGGGCACATCGCAGACGCGGACTTCAATCGTGCCAAAATGATGATGTGGCCTGATATCCCACCAGATCTCACGGATTGAGTTGATAAAGCCGGTTCCCATCAGGTGTTTAACCAGCCAGACGTACTCGCTCCAGTTGCGCATCTGGTATGGCAGGCCGGCAGTGGGGAGGCCTTCCATGATTTTGGAGCGGTTCGACTGCAGCCCGGTGCTTCGCCCTTCCCAGAAGGGCGAGTTTGCGGAGAGCGCCAGCAGCAGCGGCAGGTGATGCAGCATGCGGTCGCAGATCATCACCGCCTTGTCGCCGGAATCCACGCCGATGTGCACGTGCAGCCCGAACGTCACCAGACGCCGCACCACGTCTTCCATCAGCGTTACCAGACGATGATACCGTTCGTGAACGGTGATCTTCTGATGTCGCCAGGATGAGAACGGGTGAGTACCAGCCCAGAGGAGGCGGATTCCGAGGGGCTGCAGGATGGCTTCAAGTTGCGTGAGCTTTCTTCGCAGGTCAGCTCCGGCTTCGCTCACAGTACTGCAGACTTTGGTGTTGATTTCGACGTAGCACTGCATCAGTTCCGGTTTGACAGAATCCTGCAGGTGTTCGGGAAGCACCGCCAGAACCTGATCGATGCAGCTGCGCAGCGAAAGTTCGCGCGAGTCGATCAGCTGCAGTTCGATCTCCACGCCGATGGTCGGACTCGGATTTCCTGTGAAACGCATCACCGTCATGAAGCCTGCCTTTGTGGACCGGCCGTGGTTTCGAGCAGCCGCAGCGGAAGCAGCTCCGGAACCAGACCCTGGCAGGGGAATCCTGGACGGTCCCGCCATTCGATGCAAGCTCAGACACGGGTGTTGAGTGCTGGACCAGCCGGGGACGCAGTGGAGGGATATGAGTTGGAGTGATCGGGCGACGTTCTTTCGGCAATTTCCTCCATCCGCACGTCCGCACCGGCTCCCCAATTGCAGCCGCCGGCATTTCTTGGCAAGATCCGCTGCGTCTGTTCCCGTATCTGTCGAGAATCTGCCGTGATTTCCTACCGCACACTCAGGAAACTGGTCGGAGAAACCAGCCTGGAACGCAAATGCCGATTCCTTTTCGGCATTGCGCTGCTGTGTTTGATCACATCCAGCTTCTGGTGGTACGCCTCCCGAACACGGAATATGGTGGAACTGCAGCAGGCGAGGGCCGCTCGGCTGATGGTCCCGGGGCTGCTGCAACAGCTGCACTACGCCAGATTTCTGAAACCATCCGGTGAATCAACACCCGGCAGCGAAACAAAAACCGCCGACGCCTCAGCCAAAGACACACCCGGCGAACTTTCCGACAAATCAACTCTGCTGGCCGCCTTCCAGCAGGTCATGCCGGCCGTAACAGATCAGCCGACGTGGGATGTGCGTCCGGCCAGCATGGCTGGGCGGGACGAGCATGAGTATCAGGCTCGAGTGTTTTTCGAGAGGACAGACAATCCTGAAGACGAGACATGGAAGATTCTCGAGATCAACGGCAGTCGAGTGCTCCACTATTTCGCGGCGGTTCGGATGGAGTCCAACTGTCAGCTGTGCCACCAAACCGACGGAGCGATCCGCAGTGGTCTGCCGGAAAGTCTGCTGACTGTGTTTAATCAGGCCAGTCAGCCGGGTGGCATGAGTTCGGCCGAGGCTGGGGATGCCGCGGGCCGGATGCCTGCTGATTCAGCGATCAACGACGCCTTCACGCGTTCGAACAAACGAGCACCGCTGTATGGCATCGCCACGATTAAGCTGCCGATGGATACGGTCGATGGCCGGCTCGCTCACAATCGCGCGGTCCTGCTTGCCACCGCAATTCTCACATCCTTTCTGGCCATGCTCACTGCCTGGGCAATTGTCCGCTTCATCATCGTCAAGCCCGTACAGCACCTCAAGGATGTCAGTGATCAAATCGCTCGCGGCAACCTGAACCTTCGCGCAGATATCAGTACCGGGGACGAATTTGAGGAACTCAGCCACGCCTTCAATCGTATGCTGCGACACATGATGACGGTCAATGACGAACTCCGCTCCCTCAACGAAAATCTTGACGCCAAAATTGATCAGCTGGCGCAGGCCAACATGGAACTGTTCAACAATAATCGGCTCAAGGACGACTTTCTGGCCACCATCAGCCACGAACTCCGCACGCCGCTCAACAGCATTCTCGGCTTCAGCGACATTCTCCAGATGGCTCCCAACCTCGACGACCGCCAGCGACGCTATGTCTCCAACATTCAGACGTCCGGTCGCTCCCTGATGGTCCAGATCAATGATCTGCTCGACCTTGCGAAAATTGAGTCCGGCAAAATGGAAATTCATCCCACGGCTTTGCAGCTGGATGAAATTCTTGAACTGCAGGTCCAGCAAATGCTCCCCATCGCCGATCGGCGACGTATCGATCTGCGGATCGAGACACCCCGAACGTCGCTCCCGGAAATGCTCCAGGATCGCGGAAAAATCAGCCAAATCGTCAACAATCTGCTCTCCAATGCCATCAAGTTCACTCCCGAAGGAGGCCGCGTCCGCGTCTCCTCAAAAATGCTCGATTCGACCACCGTCAGCTTCAGCGTCGAAGACACCGGCATCGGAATTCCGCTGCAGGAACAGGAACACATCTTTGAAAAATTTCGCCAGGGATCCACAGCACCCGGCGGCCGCGACCATACCACTCGCGAATACGAAGGCACTGGACTGGGACTGTCCATCGTCCGCGAACTCTCAAGACTGCTCGGCGGAGATGTTTCACTCGTCAGCGAATTCGGAAAAGGCAGCGTGTTCTCTGTCCGACTCCCCATCGAAGTCCCGCTCCGAAAAGCGATTGCCGAACCCGCTCCCGAAGCAAGGCCACTCCCCGCACCACCAACCATCACATCGTCCGATCTGCTCTCCAGCACCACAGGCCTTGCTGCCGCAGCCCCCCCCGCACCCCGCCGCACCCTCGATATTCAAACGATCGGCGGCAACAGATAAACGGCGGCACCGGAAACTGTGATGCAGGGAACGCGATGGATACAGGGACGGCGAAGCTGGGATGACGAATGCTTCCAGCCGCAATGTCAGCCGCAATCTCAGCCGCATGGCGGCAGCCTGCGGGCAAAGGCCCAATGGCCTTGAAGTTCTCTGCTTCCGGGCGAAAATCGCCCTCAATCCCCCCTCTCCCCTTCGAGGGGAGAGGGGACGGGGGTGAGGGGTCAAAGAACACTGCCAGTCCCCTCGCCAACACTTCG
>JBJTOP010000282.1:0-4596 GCA_046074645.1 Planctomycetaceae bacterium
GCCATCGGCCTGTCTCAGGGCAGGTTTCACGCAATCCACGGTCAGCCTCAGTCCCTGGCTTTGACCGCAATCGGCATCGCCTCTCGAAAATCGTGCGGCGGCTGATATCCCAGCTGCCGCACCGCTTTGTCGATGCTGTAGTCCAGATTCAGCCCCAGAAACTTCAGCCTCGCATTGTTCAGAATGGGCGCCTCCTGACGTCCCAGCAGCCTCCACAGTCTCTCCATCAGCCGCGCGAGCACCCGCGCAACGGCGATTGGTACCACCTTCCGCGGATGTGGCAGACCCGCCGCATCACACACGGTTTCGATAAACTCCCGCTTCGTGACTAAACGAGGATCCCGAATATTAAACACCTCGCCCACAACATCGTCCCGGTCAATCGCCAGCCAGATTGCGTGGCACAAATTCTCCACCGAAGTGTTGTTCATCAACTTTTCAGGAGAACCAAGATAGGCGAACTTGCCCGATCGCAGTCGCTCCAGCAACCGCGGCAGCACGGTGCGGTCGCGCACACCGTAAATGAAACCGGGCCGCAACACCACACCCGGCAAGCCACGCTCCCTGATCCAGTCCACAACCAGCTTCTCAGACTCCACCTTAGTCAGCGTGTAGCCGTCAATTCCCGCCGATGATGGCTCCGTTGCTTCGTCCGTCCCATAATGATCCCGGCCCTCGTAAACCCCAAGCGAACTGATTTGCACCCAGCGTTTCAGGAGGCCGGTCGCAGTGGCTGCCTCCAGCAGTGCTCGTGTACCCGCCACATTCACCCGCCGATAGCTCTCCGTCGGTCCCCAGTCACCCACCTTTGCCGCGCAGTGCACCACCACCGTTGCCCCGGATACCGCCGCCCGCAAACTCGCCGGATCATCCAGGTCTCCCTCCACCAGCTCGCATCCGAGCGTCCGCAGAAACGCAGCTTTCCCCGCGCCGCGAACCAGACACCGCACACGCAGGCCCCGTCCACGCGACTGCTCCGCCACATGACTCCCCACAAGCCCCGTTCCACCCGTCACCAGCAACACATCTGAAGCCCCCAGACTCACCATCGCCGCACTCCCCCAAAATTGACCCTTTGTGGCCGCCAGCCCGCCAAACCCACCCCTCACCCAACCCCACCATCACCGAAAAAAAAACCGGACGATCAATTGCCACAATACGAGATTAAAAACTACCCATGCCCATTCCGCTTGATTCCCTGTTTCTATTTCTTGACACGCACCTGCTCCGCTCCACGAAGCACGCGCAACACGTTTCCACCCAGAATTTTCCGAATGTCATTCGCACTGTAACCGCGGTCGAGCAGCAGTTGAGTGATTCTGGGATAGGCAGCCACACTCTCAAGCTGTTCCGGCAGCCGCGGCACTCCATCGAAGTCGGAACCGATTCCCACGTGATCCACGCCGCAGTGCCGAGCAAGATGATCAATGTGGTCAACCACATCGTGAATCGTTCCCCGCGCCATGGGGTTACGTCTGAGCTGCTCTGTCGGAACGATGAAGGCCGAAAAAAAGTTCACGAGAATCACGCCGCCATTTTTCCGGACCAGCGGCAGAACCTCATCAGGAACGTTTCGCGGGTGGTCACAGATCGCTCGAGCACTGGAATGCGAGAAAATCACGGGCGCATGCGATTCCGCCAGGGCCTGCTTCATCGTGTCCACGGAAACATGAGACAAGTCCACCAGCATCCCCAGACGATTCATCTCGCGAATGACCTCCCTGCCGAATTCCGACAGCCCCCCACACTTCGGCTTATCCGTCGCTGAATCAGCCCAGGCAAGGGATCGCGAATGCGTCAGCGTCATGTAACGCACCCCCTCACGGTAAAATCGCTCCAGATTCGCGACGTCGTTCTCCATGCTGTACCCGCCCTCCACGCCCATCATCGATGCAATCCTGCCCGAACTGATAATCCGCTCGACATCATCCGCCGTCGAGGCCGCTTCAAAAGTCTCCGGGTATCGCTTGTACATCGCCTTGACAATTTCAATCTGCTGCAGAGTCTGCAGAAGTGCATCGCCGGTGTCTTCAGTTTCCGCCGGCACATAAACTGACCAGAACTGAGCCTTCAGGCCACCTTGACGAAGACGCGGAATGTCCGTGTGCAGCGACGGCTGAGACTGACTGATGTCCAGCTGTGCGAACGAGGCATTGCCCCGCGAACGAATTTCCCATGGAAGGTCGTTGTGACCATCGAACAACTTCCCACTCCCGTGCAGCTCAGCCGCAGCCGCACTCACCTCCACAACACCTCTCGGTTCGTCCCCCTTTGCCACACCAGAGAAACCCAGCACCAGCGCCACAGCCGCAGCACCTGAAAACCCAACGCGAATCAGTGTTGAAATCGCCTGCATCACACCCACCTCCAAAAGTCCCCGCCACAATCTTGTCATTCACGATTCATCATTCGCTGCGCCCTGCTCATCGCTGCCACGGCCAGTACCACCGTCGTCGCCGCGGGACGTCAAATTCAGGAGCCTCGGCAGGGGCATGGCGGTCACGCGTCCGGCCACCAGTCTGCCCACGTCCCAGCGGTGTGACCGCACCCACGGCAGGCGTGTTCTCTTCAGCCTCCAGCATCGCCGAATTAAACTCACCAGATTCCCTCGAAACACCCGCGATCCGATCACGCCGCGCTCGCTGCTGTTCTGACCATCGCTGCAGATCCCGCAAGTCCACAACCTGCGCAGATCCACCGGTCGGCGCCTGCCAAAGATTCGATGATAAAGCGGAATTCACTTCGATTCGCCCCAGCGTCAGAGTCAGCTCAGTATCGGTCTGCGGAAATGAGAGTCGAAGCTGATGCGGCAGTCGCTCTCCCGGATTGCCCCGATAATCCGTCATCACAGCCTGCACAAGGACCTCATCAGCACTCCCACACAACTGCTGCTCTCGTACCTCGCCCCGCTGGCGATCCACGCGGATACGCCGACGCTCCACGCCGGACAGACCACTGCCACCAGCCGTGAGCCAGAACTCCTGAGCACCTTCCGGTGCGGCTTCCAGCTGGAAGTCTTCAGCGGATATCGGTTCAACACCCAGCAACTGCATCAACCACGCAGGGTCCAGCTGAGGAAACCCCGGCATCAGCTCGCTCAGCATCCAGGAATCTTCGTGCCGCCACGTCAGCACCATCGATTCACCAGGCTTGACATACACCCATCCCTGCTCTTCATTCGCTCCCAAATCTGCGTGCACCCCAACCACGTTTCCTGCCACCAGCCGAAATCGACCAGGAGCTTCACAGGCCAGCGATCCGCTGAGACGCTGAGGCATGGGAAGACCGGGCATACGAAGATACACCTTCGTGTCTCCGCAACGCCATGCCCTGAGCTGCTCTGACTGGGAATTCAGGTGTGATACCACTTCGCCCGCCGTGAGTTCTGCTGACAGAACCGGACGTGACACCGGAGCGGCTCGGGGCGCGAAAAGATTCCAGCGACAGCCCGACAGAGCTGGCAGCAGAATCATCAGCATCATTGCCCCTCGATTCATGTCCGCTCCTCAGGCTGCGATTTGTTCACCACCAAGGAGCTGTTGCTGCAGTCGCAGCATTTCAGATTCGGACAGTTCTTCTTCCGGGATTTCAAACGGGCCTTCACCAGCGCTGCCGGAAAGTTTCATCACCGGTCTGTCATCCTGTTCCACAACTTCTTCAAGAATGAGTCTTCGCTTGCGGAGTAACAGCAGAGCGAGAATGTAGCGGTACTGCTGCTGCACACGATTTGGAGATTCGTAAAGCTGCAGGAATGTCTGAAACAAAGCGTCTGCAGTGAGCTTTGGGCGGTGGCTCTCCGGAACCGCTCCGGCAAGACATCTCCAGTATCCGATCGCGCCTTCCGGCGGACCTGACCACGCTTCGCTGCAGATATCCTGGCGAATCACGTCGCCGGACTTTTCGAGCAGTACCGACCAGCACCATTCTCCAGACCGAAAAGCACGGCCCGTCACAGCACAAACTCGACCTGCAGGTCTGATGTGGTAATCCATTCCCCTGTCGCCTTCCGCGATTCCTTGCAGAAGCCCCTGCACCATCCACGGTGCACAGACTTCCGGAATTCTCGCAGATCCGTTGCAAACCGCCAAGAGAAGAATCTACCCATCAGAGGCGAGTTTGAGCCCATTTTTCAGAGCTCACTGCGGCCTCGTGCGATCGTCCGGATCCGTTGGCCATCCCAGTGCGGTACACCTCCAGCCGTAGCGGGTACAGTGAAAATACAGCAAATGGGTGCCCTGGGATGCTTCAGTTCTGCCTGCCAGTTGAAATCTTTCACCCCGATCAGTCGCTGCCAGGGCGGTTGGTCTCACGCAAAGACGTAAAGATGCAATGGAAGGACAGAAGGTTCTGGTTTTCAGAATTTCATCGTTTTTGAAAATTTCCCCGGCCGAAATGCCGCCCTCCCAGTCGCCCCGCAGCCAGAGGCACTGAAGCCTTCTGGAATCCTGTGAACAGATGGGTAAAAACCTGGGAGCGTGCAAAAACGCAATCCCCGAGCCGCGCCCGTGAGGAAGCGGGCTACCCATACGCCCCAGCTGACGGTTCGAAGTGAGAAGTGAAACGCGCTGCTGAGCCGCCGGACGGCAGTCCGCGGGC
>JBJTOP010000283.1:0-20769 GCA_046074645.1 Planctomycetaceae bacterium
TGAACCGCCATGGAGGCTCACCCAAACATCCCGCTGGTTCGCAGCAAGGCCAGCCATTTATAGTGCAATGCCACAAGTGATGTTTCAGAGGAACTTGAGCCGACTGGGGCGTTGATTTGAAGACTCAAGCCTGCCTTCGCGTTGCGACTTTGTGAATTCAGTCCGCGTCGTGACCTCGGATTGGCATCCGAGGCTTGTGCATGGCGTCGCGTTGCGACTCCAAGGAAGCAATTGATGATCGATGTGGCCAAAGCAGAGTCTGATTCACCGACGGTTGTTTTCGGACTTCAAGCAGATCTGGTCTGCGAAATCGACGGACTTTTGGTAGACGACGAGCTTTTCGAACGCGAAGGACTTCGGCGCGCGACAGGGGCGTTTTAGAGAGGAGAAAGTAGAGAGGGGACCGCAGTAGATGGGAGAAAGTTTCGAGTCTTCTACTCTCAACTTTCTCCCATCTACTGCTCTATTTTTTTGACGGCCTGGGGCCGTCAAAAAAATTGGAGAGCGGAAGTTTTGAAAGCTGACTGGCGGGTTGTGATCTTTCTGCGATGCTGGAGGAACTGGAAGCTGCCAGTTTCCTCCGCTTTGCAATCCGCCGGAGTCGCTGAGTTGTTGCCGGAGTCGTAGTATCTCTGTCTGAATTGGGTTCGCCGGCCTGCCGGCCCGTCGGACCTGTCAGCCACCGTCGTTGTAACTGCTGCATCAGCAGTGGTTTGCGCGTTTCCAAACTGGGGACAGTCCCTGTGAATTTGCGATCGGATGCGAATGAACAGCCGGACGGCGGTTGCGGAAATCCGGCCGTGTGGATGGCGTGGAGAGAACAAGTCGTGATTTCCCCTGATTCTGGGTGCTAAATCTCCGGTTGCAACGGTTTTAACGCCGATACGAATGCTGTGGTGGGGGAAGAAGAGGGGGCAACCGGTGAGGCGGATACCGGGCTGCGGTCGCTGGATTTGGTCAAAAAGCAGTCGGGCTTGAGCGAATGGCGAGCGATTCAGGGTGGGGAAATCTGGCTGCCGGGATTCTTGCGGTGACGACGATGATCACCGCGGCTCGGGTCTCGGTGAGTGATTGGCAGCATCTTCGCGGTTGCTCTTCAGGAGCATCACGCAACTTTTCGGATAGTTGGCAATTCAGGACGGCCGAGACCTGTATTTTTCAAACTTCTGTGTCTGACTCCATCGCCGCTGTGGCTTTGCGAGAGTCTGGGCAACGGCAGCCTGTTATTCAGCGGCTTAAAATCGCTGCTGCATCGCTGATGGTTCTGCAGTCTCTGGACAGCAGTGGTACGCGGCACACATTTCGTCTCCGGACGAGCAGCTGCCGGGGCGATGCTGACTCTGTCGGTCGAGTCAGTTCTGCCGGTGGCATTTCCGATCATCGCAGGTTGAGGCTGGCGATTTTTTCCGAGCGGTCGAGAGTGGCGGGGCCGGGAGTGGTCACTGGGTGTGCGTCCGATTTGTGCGGCGAGAAACTGGAAGCGCGGGCACCGTCACGGCGCGTGCTTTTGCCGCTTTTCACTGACATTGGGATCAGGGAAGTGGTCGTGGAGTGTCGCTGCATTTACCGCGGCGAGTCTGTGACGGTCTACGCTGGCCCGGACGCTATCCAGTCGGGCGACCTCAGCCCAGAGAATTCCGACTTGCTTTGTTTTTTTCTTGACAGGCATCTTCAGACGGACAATGGCACTCTGAGAACACTGATCGAGAGCTGTCTGGGGCCGATCGCTGATGTTGATGGCGACGGACATCTGGCAGTGGTGCTGACCAATCTGGATCGAAGGACGCAAAGCTCGTCAGATGTGGGCGGACGAATACCGGTTCTGGGCTGTGTCAGGGAAGCTGATTTTCTTGACGGCAGCGGCGACGAGGGGGGCGACATCCTTTATCTTTCGCCTCAGGGATTGCTGGCGGAGGATGGCAGATCGCTATTGGCGCATGAGTTAGCGCACGCGGCCGTACATTCGCGACAGCGGGAGCGGTTGTTGATGGGGCGACCGAAGCTTGATCTTCCGGGCTGGTTTCACGAGTCACTGGCGCATGTTGCTGAGCATACCGCAGCGGGGCTGGGCGAGCTTTTCAGGGAGCGACTGCGGGAGTTTCAAATGCGACCGCAGTGCAGTCCGATCGTGCTGCCGGTTTCGACCAGCTGGAGTGAGGGTCGGGGCGGCTCCCGGGCGGCAGGGCTGTTGTTTCTGCACCATTCGCTGCGGCCGTCGGCGGACGTTGCGGAACTGCTCAGAGCCACAGCATCGTTTGAGGAGCTGCTTGAAGACGTGCTTGGCAGGTCATTTGCTGAAAGTCTGGCGGACTGGGGTCCGGCAGCAGCGGAGCAGATCCTTTTGACGGGGGGTGAGACAGTTCCGAAGCTGAGTGTGGGTGAGGAACTGGAAGGGGAGTTGGCAGGAACGGCATTGCAGTGCTGGAGAACCGACAGCGAATCACTGACGATCGAGATTGAATCGGCCTTCGAGGCTGCTCTGCGAATTTCAGTAGTGCCAATCCGCGTCGAGAACTGTGTTACGGCTGGCAATTAGAAGGTTCAGTCCGAGCGAGCAGCTTTTCGAGCGAGCCAGTCATCGAGTGTGCAGATGACTTCTCGCGCATGGGCTCCATTGTATTCACCGACCACTCCATCGTCAGCCATGTAGTCGATCATCCGTGCGGCGCGACCGTAGCCGACACCGAGGGAACGCTGAAGCAGCGAAACGCTGCCGCGGCCTTCCCGAATCACAATTTCGACTGCCTGATCGTAAAGATCGTCCTGAATACGATTTTCGCCACTGGCATCGGTATTGGCGGCTCTGGCGGCCTGGGAAGTGAGTCGCATCAGGTCAGCACTGTACTCTGGTTCTGAATCGCTGTAGAAGTTGATCACAGCGTTAATCTCTTCATCGCTGACGTATGTTCCCTGGGCACGCGTGAGGTGGCTTGTGGCGGGAGCAAGATACAGCATGTCACCACTGCCCAGCAGGCGTTCGGCGCCGGATTCATCAAGCACCACGCGACTGTCCATCTTGCTGGCAACCTGGAAGGAAATTCGCGCGGGCAGATTTGATTTAATCAACCCTGTGATGACGTCCACGGTTGGCTTCTGAGTTGCGAGGACGAGATGGATTCCGACGGCCCGGGATTTTTGTGCGAGGCGGATAATGCAGGCTTCCACATCCTTGCCGGACGTCATCATCAGATCTGCCATTTCATCGGCGATGATGACGATATAGGGCATGCGTTCCGGAACGTCGGTTGCGTCGGCATCACCCGGAGCAATTCCGAGGCGATCGAGTACTTCGGCACGCCCCAGTCTGTTGTACTGTTCCAGATGCCGCACACCGACCCGCGCCAGCAGGTCATAGCGTTCTTCCATTTTATCCACGGCCCATGCCAGCACAGTCTCTGCTTTGCGCATGTCCGTAATCACCGGATGCATCAGGTGAGGTATTCGTTTGTACGGGCTGAGTTCGACCATTTTGGGGTCAATCATCAGCATTCGCACTTCGTCGGGCGTGCGCACCATCAGCAGTGACAGAATCAGGGTATTGAGACACACGCTCTTGCCGGTGCCTGTTCGCCCGGCGATCAGTAAATGCGGCATTTTCGCGAGGTCCACTGCCAACGCTCGTCCACTCACATCCTTGCCGAGGAACAGTGGGAGTCGCAGGTCTTCGACAGACGACCCGATGCTCTGAAGCAACTCGCGGAGTCTGACCATTACCTGTTTGTCATTTGGCACTTCAACACCCACGGTGTTGCGGCCGGGGATTGGCGCAACAACGCGGACTGAAGGAACCCGAAGGGCGATTGCGAGGTCATCTTCGAGCGCCGTGATTCGGTTCAGTCGGAGGCCCTTTTCCAGTTCCAGTTCGAACTGGGTAACAACGGGGCCGGTATCAATTTCGGCGACCTTGACATTCAGTCCGAACTCGACAAAAGCACGTTCAAGCGTATTCGCGGCGAGCCGCGCTTTCTTTGCCAGCTGTTCATAAGGGAACTCTTCTGGTTCCTCAAGGATCTTCAGATCGGGCAAAGCGAAACCCTGTCGCGCGGCCACTTCGGTTGTTGTCGCATCCGGATTGTGCAGGGCGAGTGTTGCGGGGGCATTGATGCGGATCGAGCGATTCCCGGGAAGGCTCTCTTCAGATGTTACCGGCGGACAGGGGGGGGCTGGTGATGAGTGTGTGTCGGCTGCAGGGCGGACGAAGGGGATCAAAGCAGGTTCATCCGGAGATTCTGATGCTTCTGTGCGGTCCGCTGTGGTGGTTTGCGAGGCCACGCCTTCCGGGGCGGGAGTGGCTGCTGATGATGGGGCAGTGACCGGCGCAGGGGTCCGCAGGGCTCCGCGCTGCCGGGCGCGCGGGGCGACCCCCGATTCGGCAGCGGAGGCAACGGCCGGGATCGGGGAACGCGACCAGAGACGTTTGGCCACCCAGCCACCAGCGTCGGCAGTGAGCGTGACCGGCAACAGGGCAAACCGGAGTGTTGGGAAGAGCAGATCGGTGAGTGGCGTGAGCAGGAGTCCGGCAAGGAAGAGACTGGCGGTCAGGATCAGAATTCCATGGGCGGAGAACTGTTCTGCAAGCAGCAACCCCAGCACTGCTCCGACTCTGCCACCACTGCCCCATACGGACCCGGTTGAGATGTGTGGGACGAGCAGGTGCAGCACGGTGGTCCCGGAAAGAACCACCAGGGCAGTACCGGCGAGTGTTGGTACCGTACCCCGCGATGGCTCACGCAGAAACAGTCGCAGGTCCCAGGAAATCAGGCAGGCGAGAAGCAGCCATGCCCCGCCTCCCATAAGTTGCAGAAGATGAAAGGCAAATGCGGCACCAGCAATCCCGCAAATGTTGATTGGGACTTCTCGCTGAGGAAACACGAGTGTTGATGGGGGATCAGCGGCGTCATAGCTGAGGAAACTCAGACCTGCAAAGACCGCGAAAGCCAGCAGGCCGAGTGCAAGCAAATCGGTTTTCAGGCGGTCGAGGTCGATCATGGCAGAAATTCCGGGCGCCAGCAGACAGCAAAACCGACGAAGGCCGAAAACGAGCCCGCCAGAGTCATCCTTCAGGAACCTAGCACCAGCGTTGTGAGGTGCTGTTGCAAAAGAGCAGCGAACGCTGCGGATTTTCTTCATCCACGGTGTCGCCAACGATCCTGTCGATCCGGAAGAAGACAACGAGATTGCGGGCTGCAGCGGAGATTGGGATGTTCGCGATCCGTCAGACTCTTCGGAATCTCGAGCGGATTATCCGGCTCGACCTCAGGAAACGCGCTGACCTTCTCTGAAGGCAGCAAAGAGTATGGCGGCCACAAAATCGGCCGTTGTGCCGGGATTACGGCGGTGTCCGTCGGCGCGAAGGAACTGATCAAGCTGCAGGAAAGAGGTATGCGCGGCCGGAGCGGGCCAGCCGTTGTCGAGTGTCCGTCTGGCAAGGTGCTGCGCTGTGGTGGCAATTTCAGGCCCGCATTTACGCAGAATGAGTGAGTCAGGAGCATCAGCCATCAGCTGCAGTGCCAGCCATGTTATTTGTTCTGCGGAGTCAGTTGAAACCTGAGCAGCCTGCTGCAGCCAGTTGAGACCATGGCAGAGCACCCGCTGAAAGCCGCCGGAATATTCTGCGGCGATCAGGTCACGATCAGCAGCCAGGCGCATGCAGTCCATCAATGGAATTGTTGGTGGGTTGTCAACGTCCTGTTCAGCTGCCTTTCCCAGTCCGCCCGGGCTGGCCAGGCGAATCGCAGCATAGACGTTCCGGCTGTCCTCCGTTGTGGTACCCGCCAGCACTGCGGCAATGCCGTTTGCGAGTGATTGTGTTGGCCTGACGGCGGCGAGAGGAGCGATCAGCAGGAGGATACCGAGGTTAGTGTTATGCGATACGACGGCTCGAGTGGCGGTGACGGCATTGAGGATAGTCTGACCGACAGGCTGTGCTGGAGCCTGAGCGATGCTGGGGGCAGCTGCGGCAGCGGATTTGAGGAAATCATCGACAGTGGCATCGGCAAAGGAATGCCCGGGACTGACATTGCCGGGTTTGGGACTGAGCACTTCCAGACGGCAGGCAGTCTGGAACCAGTCAGCCAGCTGCCGCTGCCAGCCGGCAGGGTCGATTGTGTCAGACGAATCATTGAAGTCGGGTGAATGCAGCGCGGCCATACAGGCGAATCAGTCGACGAAGAGGAATTCGTTGGAGCAGAGCAGGATGTGGGCGAGCTGTTGCAGTGGCGTGAGTTCAGGGTTGGGTGGTTTGGGAAAATCCGCAGTGGAGGACCACGTGAGTTGGCTTGCGGGAGGCGTGGAGACGGCTTCCTGCACCACAATGGTCCAGAGAAACTGGTCACTGTTGAGCTGTTCGCGAATATCCACGAGGAAGTCCAAAGTTTCCCCGGCGACGACATGGATTTCGGCAACCGCAGGCTGTGTTTGCTGCTTGTGCACGACAGTGCTGGCGAGTATTCCGGAGCGGGAACTGACGATGAATGCGCGGATACCATCGCCGGGTTCGGGTTCGTGTGTGAGTGTCGACTGGATACTGATGGTGAGATCGCGCGGCGCGGTCCAGCGGCGGACACAGGCGTGTGCGATGTTGTTGCCGGGGTGGCCTCCGGCAGCCGTGAGCTGAACCCAGCCGAGCGTGGGATCGGGGAATGTGGGGCCACCCTGCCATGCCGTTCCGGAAAAGTGGGGCAGTTTCTGGAAGTCGATCACTTTTCCGGCCGCTTCGTCGATACGCCCGAACCCGTAGCTCCATGCGGTGGCGGTGTCGGGTGGAGATTCGGTGGCTGGGGCAGTCTGGTTGAGCAGTTCGAGGGCGGCGGAGTGCTCTGCAGGCAACGGAGCGCGTTGCAGGGCGAGTTGGAAGAGGTGCTGGATTTGATCTGTGTCTGATTCGGAATGCGCGGCTGCTTTTTCTGCGAAAACGCGGGCCTGTTGCAGGATGAACGGATGATTCATCAGAAACAGAGCCTGCTGAGGGACAGTGGTTTCGCTGCGTTGAGGGATATGCAGGTCGGGGTTGGCGAAATCGAAGATGCGGAGTGTGCCTGGGAGGAACTGGCGATCGACAAGGCCGTAGATGGTTCGGCATTTGGGATAGGGGGAAGCGAAAAGATCCTGAGGCTTACGGAGCGGTGAGGTGTCAAGTTGCCCGGAGGTTGCCAACAGTGAATCTCTGAGTTCTTCGAAGGAGAGTCGTCGGGTGTGCATGCGCCAGAGAAGACGGTTGGCAGGGTCACGGTTGAGTGCTGTCTGGAGTGCATCGGGGTTGGAGGGGCCGTTGGATTGCTGTCGCCAGACGGCGGAATTCAGGAGCAGTCGATGCAGTTTGCGGAGGCTGTAGCCTTCACGGATGAACCAGGCCGCGAGCCAGTCCAGCAGTTCCGGGTGTGAAGGGGCATCGGAGCGGAGTCCGAAATCTCCGGTGCTGGTGACCAGTCCGGTACCGAAGTGTCTTGCCCAGACACGATTGACGATGACACGGGCCGTGAGTGGATTGGCTGGGTCGATGATGGCCCTGGCAAGTTCGAGTCGGCCGCTGCCGTGTGAAAACGGACGGCGTTCGGGGCCGCTGAGCAGTGAGAGGAACTGTCGAGGCACTTCGTCGCCTTGTCGAGCGGGATCCCCGCGCTGAAAGATTCGCGGCAGTACAGGCACGGCGCGATCTTTGAGGATTACGGCAAATGCCGGCTGCGAGGGGTCGTTGAGGATCATGCGTTCAAGTTCGACCTGTTGTTTCCAGAGTTCATTGCACGTGCCTGTATCGAAATCGTACTCGGTGCTGACGACAGGTTCGTCGGGGACGAAGCAGGGACCGGCCGGGTTGTAGAGTAGCTGGCGGAGCGGTTCAGCGGCTGCGTCGGGATGTTGCGCTGGGGCTGGTTTTTGGGCGGACGTGGCGTCTTTGACAATCGTCTGCCATTCGTGGTCCACCTGCTGGAAGAGTTGTCCGTAGCGTTGAATGACGTCACTGAAGGTGGCCGGGGGGGTGACGAACAGCGTTCGCACGCGCGCGTTGAGTCGTTCTGGTGGAAGCTGCATTACTTCAGAGTGAATAGAGGGGGCTTTGGCGGTGAATTCCTGATCAGAGAGTCCACGGAAGGCGTGCCATGCCGCAAACACGGGATCCTGAAGTCTGTCAGCCTGCTGCAGGGTGTCGCGCCAGCGATGTACGAAGGAAGGGAGCAGGTCGGTGGGGGCGAGGATCTGGTCGAACCCGGCTTCGGGGTATCGGGAGAGGTCGAGTTGTGCGGCGAGATAATCAGCGACGCGGCTGCGGATTCGGGCGGCGGTTGTATCGCGGCGAGCCTGCAGGACAGAGTTGGCAGCGTCTGCCTTCAGCTGCCATGTGCCGACGAATTCGGCGCGGACAGGGTCGGTGTCCGGGAGCGGCTGAAGGGCTTCGCGGGAACTGTCGAAGACGCCAAAAAGAGAATAATAGTCAGCGGTGGGGATGGGATCGTATTTGTGATCATGACAACGGGCACAGCCGACGGTGAGCGCCATGGTTCCGCGGCAGACGACATCAATCTGGTCATCGATGATGTCTCGACGCACACCCAGAAATCTGCGACCGACTGTGAGGAAACCCATGGCAGCCAGATCCTCGGGGCGGCTGTCGGGGACCTGATCGGCGGCCAGCTGCAGGAGCAGAAAGCGGTCGTAGGGCAGGTCCTGGGCGAATGCGTCGATGACCCAGTTTCGGTAGTTCCATGCGTGCACCCAGAAACGCTCTTCACGGCCGTAGACGTAGCCTTTGGTGTCTGAGTATCGAGCGATATCGAGCCAGTGGCGAGCCGAGTGTTCGGCGTGAGCGCGTGATTCGAGCAGCCGGTCAATCAGCTTCTGCAGGGCCATTGGGTCAGGGTCGGCAGCGAATTGTTCAACCTCTGCGGGAGTGGGTGGGAGCCCAGTGAGCGAATAGCAGGCGCGGCGGATCAGTGTGCGACGGTCAGCTTCTGGAGACATGGACAGGCCAGCCTGCTGCAGACTCTGGTGGATGAAGGCATCAACAGGAGTTGCCGCGGGGTGATCAGGATTCCGAGGAACCACGGGGGCGCTGACAGGTTGAAAGGCCCAGTGGTGGACGGCCGCGTCTGGCTGCAGCGGCGTTGCGTTTTCCGGCCAGGGAAGACCGATCTGAATCCAGTGTCTGAGGGCTTTGGCGTGGGCCGCGGGGAGCTGGCCGGTGGGAGGCATTTGAAGATCGCCGAGATATTCGATGGCGTGAACGATGCGGCTGTCATTGGGATTGCCGCTGATGGCTGCTGGTCCCGTTTCACCGCCCTTCAGGAGAGCGGCTTTGGAATCGAGCCGCAGGCTGCCTTCCTGGCGGCGCGGCCCGTGACAGGTGATGCAGTGTTCAGCGAGCAGTGGTCGGATTTGTGTTTCAAAAAAGTCTGCTTCATCCTGAGCCGCCCGGCAGGGTGAAGACGGGATTGTGAGCGCCGCTGTGCAGAGGAGCAGGGTGAGGGTGAGAGGTGCGAGGTGAGGGTGTCTCAAGGGAGTTGCTCCGGCTGGTGGTGGGCGGTGGTCGCGAGGAAGCGGGAAATCTGCAGGCGACCATCCTCAGAAATATGCACGGTAATTGCTCCGCAGGTGCTGGTGTGCAGGATTCTGGATCCGGGAAAGGTGGTTTTGAGCCTGGCGAGGTGGCGATCGTCGCGAGCACTGACGATCAGGTTCTGCGGCTGTGTGACAGCAGCCAGTTGTGGCGTGTTGGCCGCAGGACTGCCGTGGTGAGGACTGATCATCAGACTGCACATCGGAAGCAGCGGCAGCAGCTGTTGCTGTCCGGCACCTTCAAGGTCACCTGGAAAGCAGAGCTGATGTCCGGCGTAGCTGAGTACGGCAGTGAGGCTGGATTCGTTATCGGTGGATGCTGAGTATCGCGGGGGCGATACAGTTGGGGGTGTCGTGTGTGTGGATGTGGGTGAGGGCAGGCTGCTTTGGAGAAACCGCAGATCGAGTGAATTGACGTTGATGGAGTCTTCGTGGTGAGCGATGGAGATGGGTATTTGCAGTTGCTGGAGCTGGTTGATGAGTTGCCGCACTTCTGTGGATGGTGAGTCCATAAACTGCTGAGTGGTGATGATCTGTCCGACGGGAAGACGTTTGATCAGTCCGGCAGCCGCGTTGTAGTGGTCGGCATCCGGATGTGAGATGACGATGGCATCAATCATACGATAGCCACGATGCCAGAGAAACCCGGCGATCGTGGCAGCGGTGCGACCCCCGCGGTTCATGGCACCGGCATCCAGCAGGATTACTCGGCGAGCCGTTTCGACGATGATGGCGTTGCCGTGCCCCACGCTGAGCACTGTGCAGGTGAGCCCTGGGCGGTCGGGAATGCGGCCGGCTGCTGAGAGTTGGTGGGCTGCGAGCAGCATCAGGAGCAGTCGCAGGACATGTCTGCGAGCGGGTGTTGAGGCGACAGCGGAGGCTGCGAGGGTGCCGTACCAGACCGGCAGGAACCAGTTCGGCAGATCCGGAATCATCACGAAACCACTGCGGAATTCGGCGGAAAACGCGACAGAACGGTTCATGAGTGTCAGGCAGAGGTCAAAGGGCCAGCTGACGCCGGGTGCGAGGAGCGGGAGCAACAGAGCGGTGGCCACAAAAAAGTAACCGGCGGCAAGCGTGAGCGTCGTGAAGGGCACAAGCAGCAGGTTGACAACCAGGCCGGTGATTGAGATGAGATGAAACTGTTGGGCGATGAGCGGCGCGGAGAGCAGGGTGACAGCGAACATCTGGCGATAGCTGTGAAGAAGCCAGCGGCAAAAGCTATTGGCCAGATCGAAACAGCGGTCGGTGATGCCTGGGGAATCGATGGGTACCGGACGTTCGGGCGGCGGTGGAGTCCGTTCGGATACCCAGCCTAGCGCCCCGACGGCGAGAAACGACAGCCAGGCACCAATATCGAAGGCCACGGATGGGTCGAAGATGGCCAGAACAATTGCCGTCAGTCCGATGGTTGCCCCCATGCGGATATCGCGACAGCAGAACTGGGCACCGGCATTGAAAACGATGAACAGGGCGGCTCTGAGTACGGAGGGGCGCAGATCGGTTAAGCAGGCGTACAGCATACAGACAGTGGCGGCCAGCAGCAGAGCACGTCCGCGAGGAACAAGAAGCAGGTGCAGAAGTCGCAGGATGAAGACGTAGAGGATACCCACGTGAAGTCCGGAAATCGCGAGCAGATGCATGGTACCGCTGAAGATGAAGTCGTCTTCGAGGTGCGTTTCCATGCGTCCACGATTTCCCAGCAGCAGGGCTTCGGCGGTAGGCCGGTTAGCCGCGCTGAGACATTGCTGCAGCTGGGCGACCGTTTGCTGACGAAAACTGTTGAGCTGTCGACGGACGGACCAGAAACCCGCCCTCTGCCGAACCTCGATTGCCGCCGGATGTCGCAGAAACATCTGTGCGGAAATGCCGGTGCGGCTGAGATATCGCGCGTAGTCGAATTCACCCGGGTTGCGCGGCCCTTCGGGAAGACTCAGTCGGCCGATGAGTTCGACTGAGTCGCCCCAGCTGATGCGTTCTGCTGCGTCTCCGTCAACCCAGACGCGGCAGAGACCTCGTACCGGGAGGGGACGACGACCGGAGAGCAGCCAGGCGGACTGGAGCAGAAATGCGGTTCGTGGTCGGTTGAGTTCCGGGGAACTGACCGCGGAATCACGGACGGTATCGAGCGCAGGGATGCAGGCCACTGTGCCGCATAAGCGTACGGCTGATTCAGACCACGAGGGACGTTCCTGAAGCAGCAGGGCGAGGTCGCGTCCGTCCTGTGTGGTTGACCGGACCGACCAGAGTGCACCGCCGACAGACAGGATGGCCAGATGCAGGAGCGGCAAAGTGATGGCGGAAGGTGACGACTGAATGGGGACAGCCAGCAGCAGGCACCCGAGGGCCGCGGCCAGGCAGCTGCTCGGCTGCCAGTCGAATGCATCCGCGAGGCGAATGCCAAGAATGAGCAGGGCAGCGATGCGGAGCGGTCCTGGGAGCAGCCAGTGGCGCGTGGAAGGAGGGATTGCAGTTGACAATCCGGACATGGGGGGCGGCCTGATTTCAGTGCAGGGAATCGCGTCGACGCCCGTCCAGAATGGGCTGCAGCTCCTCGACAAAGTCATTCACGTCCTGAAACTCGCGGTAGACTGAGGCAAAGCGAACGAAGGCCACTTTGTCCAGCTCTCGAAGTGCATTGAAGACCAGTTCTCCGATGCGGCGGGACGAAACTTCGCGTTCTCCGTCTTCGTAGATGGTGGCTTCGACGTTACCGACCAGAGCATCGATCTGTTCGGGGCTGACAGGCCGTTTGTAGCAGGCCTTTTCCACTCCGAAACGAATTTTTTCGCGGTCGAAGGGAACCCGCGTGCCGTCCTTTTTGATGACCCGGATCGGAGATTCTTCGATCCGTTCGTACGTGGTGAAGCGGCGTTCGCAGCTGAGACATTCCCGGCGACGGCGAATGGACAGGTCCTGGCTGGTGCGGGAGTCAATGACTTTGGTTTCGTCGTGCCTGCAGTACGGACAACGCACGGCTGCGGCCCCCTGATGAACGCCGACTTTGACTGACCGGAACCACATCGCAGACCGGTCAGCCGAAAAAAAAGGTGCATTTCGAAGCATGTTATCCCTTTCGGTGCCGTCGGTTGCAAGCGTCCGCCGTGTGGTTTACGGGCAGACAACCCGGAAAGAGCACTAAAAAAACACAAGGATGGTATTGCCAGGATATTTAGTATCGTATATATTGGCACCCTGGTGAGCAAATAAAAATTCCCTGTATTCTGAAGAAAAGATCTGAACAGTCTTTCGGCCCCGGAATCGCTCTGATTTTTACCATGTCCCAGTTAAGCTATCCGGGACACCGTGTTTTTCGTGGGTTCCGCAAACCGTGCCTTTTGGTCAGCCAGGCCTTCACCGCTATGACTGCAACTCCCCCAATCCGGTCCATGATTTTTCTGCTGCTGCAGGCCGTCACTGTTTTCATGGACAGCAGCGCCGCGCGTCACACTGCCGCTGCTGCGACTCCATCCGCACAGAATGCGCTGCCAAACGTGGTTATCTTTTTGGCTGACGACGCCGGCTGGGGAGACTACGGACACTCCGGCAACCTGCAGTTGCGGACCCCCGCAATCGACTCCATTGCAGATTCCGGCGTGTCTTTCGATCGTTTTTTTGTCTGTCCGGTCTGCGCGCCCACGCGTGCCGAATTTCTCACCGGCCGCTACCATCCGCGGGGTGGTGTTCGCGGCGTTTCCACGGGTCAGGAGCGTCTGGATCTGTCAGAAAAAACGCTTGCCGATTCCTTCCGCGCCGCGGGCTACGCCACTGGTGTATTCGGCAAGTGGCACAATGGCAGTCAGTGGCCGTACCATCCGCTGGCGCGCGGCTTCGACCACTTCTTCGGTCACTCCTCTGGTCACTGGGGCGAATACTTCAACGCACCTCTGGAAGACAACGGTCGGATGGTTCGAACTGAAGGCTATATTGTGGACGTCTGCACTGCCCGGGCCGAAGACTTCATTTCCCGAAATCGCAGTCGGCCATTCTTTTGTCTGATACCGTTCACGACGCCCCATTCTCCGTGGGCTGTGCCTGCGGCCGACTGGGACCGCTTTCGCACGTTCCCCATTACTCAAACCGGCCTGAATCCTGACCGCGAAAACATCGACGAAACGCGGTGCGTGCTGGCGATGATGGAACATCAGGATCGCAGTGTTGGTCGGATCCTGAATCTGCTGCAGCAGTTGTCACTGCGTGAAAACACAATCGTGCTTTATTTTTCTGACAACGGTCCCAACACGGCTCGGTGGAACGGGGGGATGCGGGGTCAGAAAGGCACAACAGACGAAGGAGGAACTCGCAGTGTCTGTTTTCTCCGCTGGCCAGCCCGAATCCCGGCAGGGCGGCGGATCACTCCGGTCGCCGGTGCCATCGATCTTCTGCCAACGCTCACAGCGCTTGCCGGCATTCCCCGCGTGGGTCAGCTGCCTCTGGACGGCCACGATCTTTCGGCACTCTGTCTTGGCACCACGGACAACCATCCTGATCGGACACTCTTCACACACTGGGCCGGCCGAATTTCTGCAAGGACTCAACAGTTTCGACTCGACGCAGAAGGCCGTCTCTACGATATGCACTCCGATCCCGGTCAGACCACAGCGGTGAACGACCGCCACCCCGAACAGGCAGCAGCGATGCAGCAGGCGGTCCGGGACTGGCGCCAGCAACTGCTCAGCGATGATTCGCTGCTCAGGCTGGCAAAACGCGCTGGCAATACTGTTGATCCGCGACCGTTTCCGGTTGGCTATCCTGAATTCCCGACGACCTTTCTGCCAGCTCGCGACGCAGAGCCTCTGGGGACCATCCGCCGCAGCAGCCCCGCTCCCAACTGTTCTTATTTCGTCAACTGGAAGTCACTCGACGATCGCATCGTCTGGCACATTCACGCTGAAACCTCCGGTACGTACGAAGTCTCTGTCGACTACACCTGCCCTGAAGCCGACGCTGGCTCGGTGATCGAACTCCGTTTTGGTGAATCCCGGCTCCGCGGTGTCGTGAAACCTGGCTGGGACCCGCCACTGTTCACCAACCAGGACACTCTGCCCCGTCCGCACGGAGAATCGCAGATGAAGGAGTTTCGAACGCTGGTACTGGGAGACATCGTTCTTTCCGCCGGCGACGGGGATTTGGTGCTGCAGGCCGTGCAGATTCCAGGTCAGTCAGTGATGGACCTCAGACGCCTCACACTGACGCTCAGGCAAGGTGTTTCCAAATGATTCATCGACACTGCCTTCAGCTGACTCGCCACCATATAAGTCTGCTCACTGCAGTGCTCATCAGCCTGTCCTGCATTCCTGCAACGGGGCAAATCAACGGGCTCGGCCTCAGCTATCTGCAGCGTGCTACGGTGCGAATTTCAGCAGCCGATGGGAACCTCTGTTCCGGCGTCTTTGTAACGCCTGCTGGACATCTGCTGACTGCCAGTCACGGGATTCCTGACGATACTGCTGAAGTTCGTGTCAGGTTGACAGATGGCACCATCGCAGACGCGGTATTTCTGGCTCGTGATGCCACGTCCGACGTTGCCCTGCTGCAACTCAGGATGCCATGTCAGTCGGCCACGGCGACAGCCACGGCCACGGCCACAGCGACCGATTCCGACTGCGCGTGGTTAAGCATCGCACCAACCGACGTTTCCCTGAACGAATCGCTGCTGGCGCTGGGATTTCCAGCGCGTGAAAAAGCCGTCGTGCAACCTGCCGTTCGGCTTGGCACTGTCCGAGCATCCAGTTCAGCGGTGCTGCGTTCCACCTGCATGCTGACAGCCGGAGATTCCGGTGGTCCGCTCGTCAATCGCCTTGGGCAACTGGTGGGACTGCATCGACAGATCGGGGCGGGACCGGAATCCAATCTGCATGTGGGTCGGGCAGCCCTGCAAAGTCTGCTTGGCCGGGCTGGCGTGGTACAGCCACATCGGCATCTCGCCGTCGCACCGCTGTGGTCAGAGTCGCCACATTGGCAGCCAGCATCTCAGGCACTTCTCAATGTGGCCCTGTCCACGGTGGAACTCTGTGCAGCTCCCTCCGGGTCGGAATTGCTGGGGCTTGGTACACGACTGAACAATCGCCTGATTGCCGCGAAGCTCAGCGTGCTGAAGCCTGGCAGCCCGGTCTATTCCAGATTTTGTAATGGCGCGGTGAGGCAACTGCAGCGTGTGCACGACAACTCTGCCTTCGACCTCGCACTGCTTGCCTGCCCGGAATGGCAAACGCTGCCTGCCTGTCAGCCCCTGCCGCTGACGACGCTGGAAGCTGGTGAAATTGTCTTCGCTGTGGTCGGGCTGTCTTCAGAACAAGGCACTTCCCGCATCGCTGGTCCCGGCCTTGTTACGCGGACTGACCATGTCGAGCCCCCCGAGACGGCCCGTCTTGGCGCGCGTCTTGTAGAGGTTTCGGGCCAGTCGGGGCTGCGGGTTCAGGACGTTGCCCCCAACGGTCCGGCAGCAACAGCGGGCATCGCATTCGGTGACATCCTCGCAGGGCTCGACGGGAGATCGACGCCGAATCCTGCAGCACTTGGTCAGGAATTACTTCGGTATCAACCGGGGGACTGGATGATGGTGGACGTTCTGAAATCCGGACAGGCCATGCGTGCGGCTCTGCTCGCGGGACACGACCCGGCGGCGCTGTTTGATCGGCTCGAATATCTCGATGGCCGTGCGGGGGCCATGAGTCTCCGCAGGACAGGCTTCCGGGGCGTGATACAGCACGACATCCCACTGCAACCGACGGAGTGCGGGGGACTGTTGATTTCAGCAACGGGAGAAATCGTCGGCTGGAACGTGGCTCGACGTGCCCGAGAGTCGTCCCTTGCTCTCCCCCTGCAGGTGCTCAGGGATCACCAGAAAAAAGTCGCAGAAACCGCCGAAGAATAGCATCGGGTGTTTGGGTTGAATGGGAGTTTTTTGCGGAGCTGTCAGCAACGGCTCATCAGGGAAACGTCGTGTGGTCGCGAAAACGGTGTAAGGTGGGAAGAACAGCAGACGATGGGCGCTGAGAGACCGGGTCACGTCAGCAGTTCTGGCACAATGCTGCGTTGCTCAACGGAGGGTTTCGATCCGGGAAACAGCTGGAAGCTCATCGGGGACACCTTATGTTTGGTCTGCAGCCGGCCATCTTTCACGGAAGGCATCAATTGATCCCTTCGATCGCCGCCCTGCTCCTTGCCGCGGGCTCCGCAACAGCAGTCGAGTCCGGCCCGACCGCGTCCGAAAATGTCGATTCTGAGAGTGGAAGTTTGCAGGAGCAGGTGGAGTCTGAAGCGCGGCAGCAGGCTCAGTCAGGCCCGCCGGCTGCCGCAGCTCGGCAGCCTCCCGCAAACGCACAGCGCAGGCCGCGTCGAAGTGTGGACCAGTCAATCGGCACTTCTGGTCGTCGCCTGCAGCGAACTCCAAATGTCATTGGCGACCTTCCAGGGCTTGGCAACACCACTCAGTTCTTTGCTGATCCTGTGGAGTTTGGAAATCGCACCGTGTCGATTCATGGCGGGCCACTGGATCAGTTGCCGATTGACCGGACAAATGCCGCAGAGTTATTTGTAACGATTCCAGGCAACCGCATGGCGCTGGGGCAGCCATTTGGCAAGCCGTTGACGTTGAAGTTTGTATCCACGATACCCGGCGGCGATGCGACAGTGACGGGTCTGGAGGGTCTTTCGTCCGAGGATCGGCAGCGTCTCACTGATTTTCTCAGCCGACAGGGTTCGGACATCGCTCAGTACACGGGAACGACATCAACTGATGAACTGACGCGTCTGCAGGCGAGGGTCAGCCCCAATAGCGTCTCCCAGCTGAACACGGCCGACGTGTTTCTCGATGACGCGCTGTTTTTCAAGGGTGGTTTTGCCCCCGAACAGTTGGTGTCACTTCCGCGTGGCGGTTCCATGATTTCTCAGCATAAAACTGCTGAGGGCAACAGCCCGATGCCGCGAGACCGAGTGTTTTTCCAGTACAATCAGTTCCAGTCGGTTCCGGGAACCGTTGGTCGGGGCAATGTGAGCCGCTTTGTACCGGGGTTCGAACGCACGCTGAATGACTCGTGGACATCAGTGGAAGTTCGCATGCCGTTTGCGGGGACCTTCGACAGCACGCAGACGCTGACTGAGACCGCTTCGCTGGCCGGGGGTTCGGCCGCGGAACTCGGAAATCTGGCATTTGTCTTCAAGCAGCTCCTTTACAGCGGTGACGGAGTGGGGCTTTCGGGTGGAATGTCGCTGGAATTGCCGACGGCCGACGACACTCAGATCAATACATCCGCCCTGACGATCACCCGAAGTGCGGAAAGTGTTACGGTCGCGCCGTTTGTCGGACTTGTTTCTGCTCCCACGGATCGCTTGTTTTTTCAGGGATTCTGTCAGGTTCAATTCGACACCAACGGGGAATCCGTGGAGATTCGGGATCGATTTCGTCAGGAATCAGTGAGTGGACGGTTGCAGGAGTCTTCGATTCTTTACGCGGACCTGCAGGGGGGATACTGGTTGTACAGAGGCGACGCGGAGTCGGCCGGATCTTCGCTCACAGGTGTGGCTGGTCTGCTTGAACTTCACCTGAATCAAACACTCCAGGGAACAGACGCTGTTCAAGCCGACCTGAATGGCGTGCCACTGGCATTTGGCACCGCCGGCAGCAGCTATGGTCTTGTCAATCTGACATCCGGTGTCACAGCTGAGTTTAACAGGAAAACCAACCTGACGATGGCCGTTGTGCTGCCGCTCACGGCTGGTGATCGTGTGTTCGATTCTGAGTTTCACGTAGGGCTGAACCATGCGTTTGGGAGTGGTGGAATGTTCCGCCAGCCATCCCAGCGGCGCAGGTGAGGGACGGGGCGGATGACATGAAGGTGGAATTGCTGCCGTCCACACTGGGCGGACCCTCAGCCATGCAGTTCAGTATGTCGCTCCTGATCAACGATGCGCTGGCCGTGGATGCCGGGACCCTTGGCTTCCTCTGGCCACTGGAGCGACAGCAACGCGTGCAGCATGTGTTTTTGTCGCACAGTCATGCCGATCATCTTGCTTCACTCCCAGTATTTCTCGATAACGTCTACGAACCGGTTGATGCCTGCCCGCAGATTTACGGTGGCCCGGAGACGCTTGAATGTCTGAGAAAGCACATCTTCAACGATGTGTTCTGGCCGGATTTCATTCGGCTCTCGGAGGAAGAAAAGGCATTCCTGATTTTACGCGAGCTGGAAACCGAAAAGCTGGTGCGTCTGCCTTCCGGAGCCACGGTGACTCCTGTCCTGTTGAACCACACGGTGCCGACATTTGGCTTTATCGTTGATGATTCGACGGCCGTTGTGGCGTTTGTTTCGGATACGGGACCTGCGGAGCGGATTTGGGAGTTGCTGCAGTGTACACCACGACTTGCAGCAATATTCCTCGAATGCAGTTTTCCCGACCGGCTTGAATGGCTGGCAGAGAAATCCGGTCATCTCTGCCCCCGGCTGTTCGGACGGGAATTGCAAAAACTGCCGCCGGACGTCCCTGTCTTTGTTTATCATCTGAAGCCCGCTCATCATCAGCAGATCCTCGCAGAACTGGAGTCACTTCAGCGTCCGGGACTGCAGTTGGCGATTTCCGGCCGTCTGTATGAGTTTCACTCGCGGGATGAAAAATAGGCAACCTGGGACAAAGGCGGGCCTTTTGTTGCTGTTCAGAATCAGGAATTGCAGACGGTTTTGTCTTTTTCGAGGCCTGAGCACGAAATAAACACCTTTTGCAGACCATCTCCTTTTATCATCCGGCGATCACACGAAACACAACTCGACCTTCACCTGCAACGCCCATGCCCATTCTGGCACGAGAACCCGATCTCTTTCCGAACGACCTGCTGTCGATGTCCATAGTGACACCGCAGGACGAGTCGTGGTTTGCCATGTACACGATGGCTCGTCGTGAAAAAGAGCTGATGCGGCAGCTCCGTCAACAGAAGATTTCGCACTACGGGCCGCTGGTGGCCAATCGCTCTCGGTCACCCGCGGGGCGAATTCGCACCAGTTGGGTGCCCCTGTTTTCGGGATACGTTTTTGTCCGTGGTGATGAGGTGCAGCGACATGACGCCGTTTCAACGGGCTGCATTTCGCGGTGTCTGCGGGTGACAGAGCCTGAGCTGCTGGTTGCAGACCTCCAGCGAATCCGCCTGCTGCTGGAAAAGGGCGAAGACATCCACCCAGAGCCAAGGCCCGTGGTGGGAAGAACTGCTGTGATTCGCCGCGGCGCGATGGCAGGACTCAGGGGCACTGTGACAAAAGTTCAGTCCGGACACCGGCTGACAGTCATCGTCAATTTCATGCAGCAGGGCGCTTCGATGCTCATTGACGAAGCTGACGTGGATCTTGTGGACTGAGCCTGCGTCTGGGGCGATGAAATGGCGCAGAAATGAGCAGACTGGGCTGCTTCAGTCTTCCTGCCACTTGAGATCTCTAACGTCCATCAGGCGTTGCCAGGGCTGTTGGTTACACGCAAAGGCGCCAGGACGCAAAGCAAGGTAAAAGCTGGGATGGTGTGGCGTTGCCAGGTGCCGTTTGCCGCAGGCTTCCACCCAACCGCTGGTTAGCCGCATGGCGGCAGCCTGCGGGCAAAAGGCCACTGCAGACGCCCCAACAACGCCTTCGCCAGCGCTGCAGGTGCCATGCACCTTGGGGCCGTCAGGGGCTCCGTTTTCCCGCCACGGCCCACCTCATTTCCCAAGTGTCTGCGACTGCGGGGACTGTCCCCGGCAACGCCGCAGTCGGTGCGGTTTCTGTGGACTCTTCGGATTGTGACGATTATACCGTCCAGCCAACCGCCGCTGTTGCACATCCGTGCCGTGCCCGCGGGGACTGTCCCCGGTGCCGCACCAAATGATGCGGATGCCAATAAAATCTCTGGGATTTTCGCTGCAGGTGCCATGCACCTTGAGGTCACTAAAACTCTGTGTCCTCTGTGTCCTCTGTGTTTGAAAAAATACTTTTTTAACCTTCATCATCCGCGATGACGTCCCGGAATGGTCGACGGCATCTGATGCTGCGCAATGAGCCGCCGGACGGCAGTCCGCGGACAACGCCAGCGCTGCAGGTGCCATGCACCTCAGAGCCTGCACCTCAGGGCCGTTACGGGCCCTGCTTGCCGGCCACCGTCCCAACTCATTTCCCCGGAGTCTGCGACTGCGGGGACTGTCCCCCGCAACGGCGCAGTCGTTGCGGTTTCTGTGGACTCTTCGGTTTGTGACGATTC
>JBJTOP010000284.1:0-8344 GCA_046074645.1 Planctomycetaceae bacterium
ATTTGTAGCGGTTGCAGCGGCCAGGTTCGTGCTGTGGCTGTCTGCTGCAGAGTCCGATTTCTGCACTTCAAAATCAGCAAGTTAAGCAGGCAGAAAGAGGCACTCCCGAGTCGCTCCAGACCACACCGCCGCATAGTTTGAGGGGCCAGTCAGGGAGTGTCCCCGCGGCGGGGGATTTTGGTCGAGGTTAGGTTTTGACAGTTGAAGCGGTGCCACTGTTTGCAGCGGTGGAAGCGGCCAGCTTCGTGCCGTGGCTGTCCGCTGCAGAGTCCGATTTCTGCACTCCAAAATCAGCAAGTTAAGCAGGCAGAAAGAGGCACTCGTGAGTAGCTCCAGAGCACACCGCCGCATAGTTTGAGGGGCCAGTCGGGGAGTGTCCCCGCGGCGGGGGATTGGCGTCGAGGTTTGGTTTTGACGGTTGAAGCGGTGCCACTGTTTGCAGCGGTGGAAGCGGCCAGCTTCGTGCCGTGGCTGTCCGCTGCAGAGTCCGATTTCTGCACTTCAAAATCAGCAAGTTAAGCAGGCAGAAAGAGGCACTCCCGAGTCGCTCCAGACCACACCGCCGCATAGTTTGAGGGGCCAGTCAGGGAGTGTCCCCGCGGAGGGGGATTTTGGTCGAGGTTAGGTCTTGACGGTTGAAGCGGTGCCACAGTTTGCAGCGGTGGAAGCGACCAGCTTCGTGCCGTGGCTGTCCGTTGCAGAGTCCGAGCTCTGCATTCCAAAATCGGCAAGTTAAGCAGGCAGAAAATGGCACTCGTGAGTCGCTCCAGAGCACACCGCCGCGTAGTTTGCAGTTCCATTCGGGGAGTGTCCCCGCGGCGAGGGATTTGGGTCGAGGTTCGATTTTGACGGTTGCAGCGGTTTCACAATTTGTAGCGGCCGAAGCGGCCAGGCTCGTGCTGTGGCTGTCTGCTGCAGAGTCCGATCTCTGCACTCCAAAATCAGCAAGTTAAGCAGCCAGAAAAAGGCACTCCTGAGTCGCTCCAGAGCACACCGCCGCATAGTTTGCAAGGCCCGTCAGGGAGTGTCCCGGCTGCGGGGGATTGGCGTCGAGGTTGGATTTGAGCAACCAGGAACTGATCGATCACCTGTCTGCCGGCAGAAGGCAAACCCCCGAACAGTCCACGTTAACGCTCTTCGATCACCATACCCTGCCGAACGGTTTCCTCAATCAGGGGAGCGAGCATCACGGCCAATTTCACAAACACATCTGACTTGGTCAAGTCATTGCCCGTAGTCATGCTCACCACCGATTTCCACGCTTTGCGTCTTACGGTTTGTTACACCCGCATAGCATCGCATGAAGGCACTCACCCACACTACCAGTTTTCACTGGTCTCACACCGCAAGTGCGGTCACACTCATCCCTGACGCTATCGAGAAGCAAAGAGCGAACCTCGGTTGCACCTACATCAAAAGAGTAATAGCCCCAATTGAACTGAGTCATTGCCAAAATCCGATCGCGCTCTGGGCCATCCACATTTATGTGTTCGTCATCACCCGCTTCGATGCAGTAGGTACGAATCCACCGCCGCTGGGCAGGGGCAACATACAGGCCACGAAAATCCGTCCATGGAGCAGTGGGCGGAGAGTATGCCACAAAAGTCGTGTTGGGCTTATTTCTTTTAAACCTGGACATATGCCCAGAGAAACCCCGATTTTCGTCGCGACCTCCCGCGTGAGAAAATTCGAGAAGACTTTGCCTTCGTCCACGCGGCCCAGTGTGTTGTCCGGATTGGTCAGGGTGAGCAATGAAGAGACAGGGAGAGAATGGGTATCTCTGCGTGGCAAAAGAGGGGGCAGATCTACGTTTCGCAGAGCGAAACGCGACGATGGGGCAACTTTGACATCGCCGTTTCCGCGTTTAGTGTGCCGGCGGCAGGCTGTTCTGAAAGGCGCGGTTTCTGAACAGAAAGTCAATGATATTGCCCTCGTGCGGCTGCAGCCAGTTCAGAGCACAGGTCGGGATGGCGCCGATGTTCAGCCGATCGATGTTGCGAGCATCCACCAGCTGGCGAGTCCAGGCTTCATCCTGCGTGATGGCTGTCCCGATCAGCGTGGACCCAATTTTGCTGATCATCTGCTCCTGCGGACACTGGACGACGGAAACGAACGGAAACATGTACTCTGTGTTGGCCATAGGGTTGTCGCAGTCAGACACATGCAGCACAGTGGGCCGCAAGTAGTCGCAGCGCTCCTGTTTTACGAGTCGATCGCCGTTACGGTACTGTGCAGTCACTTCCGTGACCACGTTTGGTGTGAGTCCATCATCGATTTGTTTGCTGGTGGCTTCGGCAACCCCGGTCGTTGTGAAGGCTGCGATGGCGGCGTTGGGGTCGGTGGTGGGGAGCGGTACGATGGGGCCGATGCGACGGGCAATCGCGTGCGCGATTTCTTCGGTGTGACGGGAAGCCCAGATGCCTGAACAGTTGATACAGCCACGCCCGCCGTTCATGACGACGCTCTTCACCATGATATCGAGATAGTCCTCCCAGCGATCCACGAGATCATCGCCGAGAAGAATCTTGCTGAAGCCCGGGCCGTGGGCCTGGACGCGCGGGTTTCCGTGGTATTTCTCGACGGTCGCCTGGCCTCCGAAAATCATCGATCGGTTGCAGGTTTCAAGCACCTTATTACCGACATCGTGCGGGCCAGGGTAAAGACAGAACGCTTCGCGGGGAACACCTGCTGCTGCAAACGCTTCATACATGCGGTAGGGTGTCCAGGGTTCCGACGAGCCAGGTTTGAGCACCAGTCCGATCTGCAGAGGGATGGCTGGAAGCCAGAGAGTGTGAACGCCGGGCGAGTTGGACGGCAGAACCAGTCCCAGCACAGGAGTGGTGGCCTGGAAGCTGACCATGACATTTCTGGATTCCATGCCGTAGCCACGCGTGAGGATGTCGAGGGGGAGTCCGCGCGTGAGGCAATCGAGCATTTCGCCCATGTGCCGCAGCACAAAGGCGTTTTTGTTCATGTTAGCGCGACACATGTTGAGCGGCAGACCGGTGGTAGCCGACTGGATTGAACAGAATTGTTCGGGCGTTTGTGTGCCATTTCCCAGCGGCAGAGTTGCGGTGAGGTAGAGGTCTGCTGCTGCCTTGCACTTTTCGATGAGTTCCGCGCAGGAGAACTGTCGGAGCACGTCGCGGGCTTTCGAGGCGCGTCGCGCATCCATCTGCACGAGGCCAGCGTTGGCCTGGTGCATCCGCGCCATGACCTCGCCGGTTTCGAAGTGCACAACTTCGGCTTTTTCGAGCGACTCGTAATTTTTGCCCCAGCGAACAACCGGAATCTCAAGCATGACGCGGACTTTACTGGATGACAGGAATGAAAGAGATGGGGCTTCTCGGCCGAGTGCCGCTGACAACGCGCCAGCGGGATCGGTTGCAGCCCGAAAGAGTTATCAGCCCCGGGACGACTTAGTAGACGCCGACGGTCGTGGTTTTGGCGAACACGTGGTAGGGGCGAACGCTGCTGACACCATCCCACGGATACTTCGCGTGCGGGAGTTCGCGTTCACCTTCGTCGCGTTCGAGGAACCCGGGAACGAACAGCTCTTTTGTCATTGTATAGAGCTTCACGCGGCCGGTCTTCCCGTAATCAACAACCCGAGTGTGGTCGTCGAAGTCAACAACTTCGATCACGGCACGGGGTTGCGGTGCGTAGTAAGTGATTTTGTAGTTGTCGGCGGGGTCAAACGGCTTGCCACAGGCGAGTCCCATCAGGGTGTTGCCGTAGGTCGGAGTGATGTAGACGTTTGGGCCGAGCAATTCTTCGCGAGCGAAGCGGTACCACTGCTGCGTAAATTCGGTGCCACCGCAGAAGATCCCCTTGATGCCGGTCTCTTCGATGCTGCTGCCCTTATCCATGAGCCTCAGGGCGAGGGCTTCGAGGAGTTTGGGGGTGGTGAACATACATTTGATCTCGTTGTTGGCCGAGAGTACCGTGAGGGCCTGATCGATGCAGTGGGCACTGTATTCTTTGGCGTCTTCAACTTTGCCCTTTTTAAGCAGCTTCACGACCCAGCGAGGATCGAGGTCCACGCAGAAGCAGATGCCGCCGCGGTACTGTGCCAGGTGTTCGATGGCCAGTCGGAGCCTTCGTGGTCCGGAAGGTCCCAGCATCAGCCAGTTGCTGCCGCGGGGAAAACTTTCGTCGGGAATTGTCTCGCTGAACAGTTCGTAGTCGATCCAGTGGTCTTCGATGACAACGCGAGTTTTGGGGATGCCTGTGGTGCCGCCGGTCTCGAAAACGTAGATCGGTTTGTTCTGAAATGGTTGCGGGACCCAGCGACGCATGGGGCCGCCGCGAAGCCAGTCGTCTTCGAAGAGTGGGAATTTTTTCAGATCGTCGAAGCAGTTCACGTCCTTGAGCGGGTCGAAGTCGAAGGTCTTCTTCTTTTCCAGCCAGAACTGACAGCCCGTATCATCACTGAAGTGCCAGTGAACCATTTCGCGGGTGTGCTGGTCGAGGAGTTCCCGCTGAGTGCGGGCGAGGGCGTCGGTGTTGGCCACGAAGGATTCCTTTGGCTGAGGAACGGACGGCGGTGGGGAAAGACGTTGGCGGTGATCGGATAGTAGACCGAAGAATCCGAATTGCAAGTCCGCTGCGGCCAGAGCGGTTTTGGGGGTGTCAGGACAGGAGCAGTTCGGGCCATGCGGCGGACCTTGAGCCCGGGATCGGAGGGTTGTCGAGGGACCGAAACGTGAATACGGCGGACTGCTTGGTCTGGGTGGAAAAATTTCGAGTCGCCGCGTGGAAGCAGCGGGCGTGAAAGAACAGCACATCACCGGGTTCAAGGCAAACCGGGGCGGCCGTTTCAAGCAGCGACTGGTTTTCCGGGAGATCTGTCCGGAGGAACAGGGCTTCGTCGAGTCGTTCGCGGGGGGCGGCCGTCAGGTGGGTGGAAGGGAGCACCTGAAGGCAGCCGTTATGCAGGTTTTCGGGGCCCAGAGCGATCCAGATGTTGACCAGATCGCCTGAACTGAAGGACCAGTAGCGAGTGTCCTGGTGCCAGCCCGTATCACTGCTGAAACGGGGTTGCTTGGTCATGATGCAGTTGTGGTGGGCGAGCGGCATGACGATGCGTGGCCCCAGAAGCTGCTGGAGACGGTGGAGGATGCGGGGCAGAGTCACCAGCCGCATAAACACAGGATCCCGACTGATGGCCTGGCGGAGCCGTCGAATGGTGCGGCCGCCTTCCGCATCCAGTGATTCCGGGGCACCGGGATAGTGCAGGTCCGCTTCGTATTCGACGTCACCGAACTGTCCTGCGAGGTCCCGGTCGGTGACAGCGCGAACCTGTTGCAGGAGTTCGGAGGGGATCAGTCCGGATACGATCAGGAAGCCGTGATTCCGGAAAGAGTCCAGTTCTGAGGGACTGAACGTGTCGCTTTGTGTGAGATTATCCGAATCGTGCGAATCTGCAGTCATCCAATTGCCTGTGTTGCCGCGGAGGTGGGCCCGGGCACGTGCAGGGACCAGGTCGGGGTCCGCGTCCGCTGGCCGCAGCAGGCGGCCGAACGCTCAATTTTCCCGGGCAGGTGAATTCGAGCAAGTGCAGGGGGCGTAAATCTCAACAATTGCAACAAGCGCCGCCTTTTCAGAAATTTCCACCCGCAGCAACTGTATCCGCAACCACTCAACCGCAATAATGCCACACACCACGCACATCATGCCCCCCAGTCACCGCGGCAGCCCCTGCTCCCCGTCTCCACTGCTCTCGCTTCAAGGTCCAGCAGCGTTTCATGAACCGCACTCACTCAATCGACGGCATCACCCTGCACCTCGGCTCGCCCGACGCCACAAGTGGCGAATGGATCGGCCAGCGTGAAGTGCTCAAACAACTCCTCGCCTGCTGGCTCGTCGTCGATGATCGCGACCTGCCGCTCTGCCCGCGACTCGTCGGCACCCCCGGCATCGGCAAAACAACGCTCGCCATCGCCGGAGCACGCCAGCGAAAACAGGATCTGTTCATCTTCCAGTGCACCGCAGACACGCGCCCCGAAGACCTCCTGATCACTCCGGTCCTCGCAGAAAGCGGCCGCATCGCCTACCACGCTTCGCCACTCGTCACCGCCATGATCCACGGCGGCATCTGCATCCTCGACGAAGGCAACCGCATGAACGAAAAGTCCTGGGCCAGCCTCGCACCTCTCCTCGACCACCGCCGCTACGTCGAATCCATCGTCGCCGGTATCACCATCAAAGCCCACCCCGGCTTCCGCTGTGCCGTGACCATGAATGAAGACGAGTCCACTTTCGAAATCCCCGATTACATCCTCAGCCGACTCCAGCCCACACTCACGCTCGGTCACCCCTCACGCAGCGACGAACTCAACATCCTCAAATATCACCTCCCCTTCGCCGACCACGAAATGCTCTCCCTCACCGTCGAATTCCTCCAGAAAGCGCACTCCCTCAATCTCGATTTCTCCACCCGCGACGGCATCAACATCCTCCGCTTTGCTCTTAAACGCATGGCCCAGGATCCCGATCACCCGCTCGCAAAAGACGCCGCATGGAAGGAATCCGTACTCGCCTGCCTCGGCGAAGAAGCCTCCGACCTGCAGTCGCTCGCAGACAAACGCAACGCCTCACTCGGCGGGAACGCCGTCCCTATGGGACTCGGAGACTTCTTCTTCTCCCCCGATGACCCGCTCCACCCCGATGCCGAATTCGATGACGATATCGAAGACGAAGATATCGAAGATGATAACGACGAAGATGATAACGACGAGGACGAGGACGACAATGACGACGATCAGCGACGGCGATATCGCCGCCGCTGATCACACCCTCGCCTCAATGCAATCAAAACTTTCAGAAATACGGCCGAATTCAAAACACGGGAATCCGCACTCCGAAATCCCTTTTTCCCTTGCTTACTCATCCCGGACCCCGTTTTCTCGTGCATCCGGTTTCCGCCTTTGCTCTTTCGCCTGTACACTCATCCAACAGCGTCCACCGTTTGCGTCCAGTTCTTCCCCCTGCCTTTTGCATCAAGGTCGATTCGCATGACTCGATCACCCCGCCTGCACACGACTCCTCTCCTCCTCGCCGTCACCCTCGCCTGCGCCCTCATCAACGGCTGCGGAGGCTCAGACACACCTGCAGACGCCGCGGCGGCACAGGCTGCCGGCAATCCCGATACCAGCACTGACCCCCAGACCGCAGCCACAGAATCCTCCGCGACCCAGGAATCCACTGCTGACTCTGCCCCCAGTCGCCCCCGCGCCCGAGACGAAGTCTGGGAGGATGCGAAAGGTCAGAAATGGTTCGGCAAAGTTCCCATGGACGCCTTCTTCGATAAGCCCTACGAAGTCGCCTCCAACCAGACACCCGTCGGCGATGCCGCCCCCGCTGCTCGCACAGTCGCCAACGCCGATTCCTCCCCGCCCACAGACAGTACCGCTCCAGCCATGGCCGCTGCCGACAAACCCGCCCCACCCGACGCACCCACCCCAGAGCCAACTCCGGAAAAACCAGCCACCGCCGCAGCCGATGGCTGGGATGCTCTCATGCCCGTCGCCACTCTCGACGAAGAAGTCAAAAATATCCGCAACTTCCTGCAGGAAAACGTCAGCTCTGTCGGCAGCTACAACTCGTCCATGATGATGATCCCTCCCAAAGTGGCCACCCTCGCCGCACTCGCCGAAATCGCTCGCACATCCGGCGAATCCCTCTCCTGGAAAGATGACGCCGCATACGTCCGTGATCTCGCCAAAAAAATGAACGAAAATCCCCTGCAGCGCGGCGCCAAAGACCAGAAACGACTGCAGGAACTCTTCGAATCCGTCGCCGACATCCTCAATCGCTCCAAACCCAGCGGTCTCGAAGAACCCCCGGAAACAGACTCCTTCGCCGAAGTCGCCGATATGCGGTCGCTCATGAAACGCATGGAAGAAGCCGAGAAAATTCTCAAAACCGAAGTCAGCTCCGAAGATGCGCTCGGAAGCAAGAAAACCCTCGTCGCCCACGAAGCTGCCATCCTCAGTACGCTCGCCAACGTCGTCATCCAGAAAGGCTATGGATACGAAGACGACAATGAATTCACAGGCTACGGCAAGTCCATCGTCGAAGCCGCTCAAACTGCCCGACAGGCAGGTGACTCGGGCGACTATTCAGGCTTCGAAGCCGCCATGTCCAAAGTCGCCACCACCTGCCAGAACTGCCACTCAAAGTACAAAAACGACTAGCCTCACAGCCACTCAGCCGTTGATGCAATCACCCATGACCTGAAACCTGACACCTCCCACGTCCATTACACCTTCAGCACTCCGCACCCCCATTCCCCATTCCCCATTCCCCATTCCCCATTCCCCATTCCCCATTCCCCATTCCC
>JBJTOP010000285.1:0-3373 GCA_046074645.1 Planctomycetaceae bacterium
CCTCGGTCGCCGCAGGCTCTGAATAGCCCCCACCAAAGAACCACAACACATTCAGCAGCAGCGAAAAAAACAGAAGTCCGCGAAAAAACCATCGACCACGCGGTCGCGGTGGTCGCGGTGGCTCAATACACACACGCAGCAACTGCCCGTTCACCATCACTGGTTCGCCGGACTTCACCTTCACACCGTCCTCCATCGCTACCACCCCTCCACAAAGACACTTTTCGACGCCAGAAAACTCGCACTTTGAGAAATCAGGGGCTTTGCATCAAGCGTAACGGTCGTTCCGATTCTGCTTCTCCCAGCGATTCTGTCTCCCGCATTGCCGGTAAAACCCCAACATCTGAACCAATCAGCTTTTTCAGAATCGACGATATCTGAACCGTGGCTGTGTGCCTGCCCATTTCCGCAACACAACGGCTTTCCCTTTCCGGCATGCCGCTGAAATTCCCCGTGGCCTTCCGAAGACTCAGGAACATTGACCATGATCACTTCCGCATTCGCTCGCCGCGCTCTGCTGGCCGCTGCCGTGTCAGCCACCGCATCGCTGCCCCAGTCCCAGGCCTTCCTCTTTGACGGCCCCGCACGCAGCACCTCCGCAAATCCCGCAGGAAAGCCTACGCGTGCCGCATCCTACGATCCAGGCTCCGTCAATGGGGAACTCCAGCGGCTGTTTAACGAAGGTGGACAGGAAATGCCGTCCATGCGGTCCCAGGACCTGCCAAATGCCCGGAACCTGCAGTCACACCTCGTTCGTCCCAAAAATACAGCCCCGCCAAAACAAAACGCATTTCAGAAGTTCTTCGGCAAAATCACCGGACGCACCAAGTCATCCACTCCCGCCCCCGCCTCAGTCCCAGGCACGCCGCCGGTTCCGCCAACCGTGAAGGAACCCGCGCCCGCTCCACCCGCAGGACACAGTATCTCCGATGGCCGAAGAGGCGCCGCGACACAGCCTCCGGTCCGTCCAGCTACTCGCACTGCCACCCCAAAGCCACTGCAATTGCCAGCCACTATTCCGCTGAATGCCAGAGCCGCTGAACCTTCCTTCCTGCAGCCCAGTGCCGCACCTGCCTTCATGAACTCTGCCTCCGCAGCAGCCGCGCGAGCATCCGCTGCCACCAAATCGGCTGCCGCCGCAATTCCAGATGATCCACTCCAGACGCTCGATCTTGAAGACTCGGCGGATGTGCTTGATCTCGAATCCGTCGCCCGCTCAGCGACCGCTGCTGTAGAGGCCGCTGTTGCCCCTGCACAGTTGCCCGCCTCAACCACCGTCCCCGAGACACCCGCCACTCCTGCACCCGCGTTCGAGAACACTCCTGCAAACGCAGACAACTCCCGAACTCCCGACAAAACCGCTGCCGATGATCCCTTCACAGGAATTGGACTCGAAGAAAACACAGACGACGCTGCAGCACTGCCTGATGAGCCCATGCCGCCGATGAGTGAATTCGATCCCACGCTGCCTGTGATGTCCGCCGACAAGGCCCAACCGGCCGACGCCCCAGCCAACGCAGAAAACTCCGTCACCGCTCCCTCTGAACCCCTGCAAAGCGTTGATGCCGAACGCATGCGAATCTCCGCAGAACAGGCCGATCGTCGCCGACAGCTCGAACGCATTCAATCCCGAGCCGAACTCACAGGCTTCAAAGGCTTCTGCCCGGTCGCACTCCGAGATCAGCGGCAACTCGTCGATGCACAACCCCACATCCAGTCAACCTTCGGACTTCATACCCTCACCTTCTCTACCGACGAAGCTCGCATCGCCTTCGAAGCAAATCCCCAAAGATATGCTCCCGTCGCCGGCGGACATGACACCGTGATCCTCTCAACTCGTCAGGAAGAAGTTCCCGGAAAACTCGACTTTGCTCTCTGGTACCGCGGCCGGCTGCACCTGTTCAGCTCTCGAGAGACCATGGCTTCGTTCCTCGAAAACCCACAACAGTTCGCCGTGACAGAGCTTGAATAACGCAATTCAATAACCGATCCATCAACCCCCGGAACCCACAGGCGACCTTCCACCGAAGGTCGCCTGTGTCGTTTTCAGCTCACAACTCTCTGCCAAATCGCCGGCACGAAACGGCACCCAGGATGTTGATTTCCCCTCTCTCGGCCATCTTTGCCACTCCTCGCAATGTCTCCGGCAGAAACTGCCGCCGACACTCCCCACATTGCTGCTGCACAGACCAAACCTCCGGAAATCCTGAAAATTGAGGCGACTTTCGTTCAGATTCGATGTGAAGACCTGTTGACACTTTCTGCCGCCCCCGGATATCAATCCCGCACCCATTCGAATTCGTGTCCTGAATTCGAATCCCCTGTCTCTTTTCCTCTCTTTATCCCTCCGGAGCCCCTCCGGATATCCAGCCGACCGCAGCTTCTCTCTCTCAGTCCAGCCGGGAATTCTCAGCCCTGCTGACCACTGATCGCCGCAGGTTGTCCGGATCAAATCCCGTCTCTCTCCCCCCTCCGTCTCTCCCTCCAAAGCTCTCAGATCGAGGACGACATGAACGAGTTCCCGCACGGCGCTCATCATGAGCCGCAGATATTGCGGTTCCCGCAGCCCGCCCCGGCGCTGCCGCCTGAAACCCGCGCAGCCGCTCCGGAACCGGAAGGCCCCAGCCGTACTGTGCTGGTCTTCTCACCCCGACCCGGTGCCCGACAATTGCTCGCAGACGATGTCCGCAAACGCGGGCTGCAGGTCTGCGAAACTGACAGCCCGGACGCCATGCTGTTTCATCTGAGCCGCCAGGAGTTTTGCTGCTGCATCATCGATGATGCCGACTCCGTTTCGCGGATTCAGGAAGTGAACGCAGCCATTCGCGCCCACTCAAAGGCCGCTCAGGTGCTCTGCATCGTTGGCGAAGATTCACGTTGGGGACGCGAAACGGTCCCCAGTTTCGACTGCGATGTTATCGAACGTCCCTACTCCGCATCACGCTTCGGCGCGGCGCTGCTCAATGCTCTCCGCCGTGGTGAACACCTGTCGAGGATCGCGTGCATGCGGGGCATGTTCAGCGCCTCGTGTGAGTCATACCCTGAACGGATCGATCCAGGTTAACTCGCGCCCCTGGATGAGCGACAAGATGCCTGGGGTGCCGTCGGGGATGGTGAGCGTGCGAACATCCCGCGCAAGCTGCTCAAGGCCCAGCTCCCGGCTCAGACCCATCGCGCCATGGATGCGCATGGCGAGCGCGATAGCTCGGTCGCTCGCATCGACTGCGTAACGCTTGGCCATGGCAGAGAGTCCGTTAGCGCGCTCGCCTCGATCGAGCGCTGCAAGCGCGTGATAGCAGGTGAGGCGAGCGGTCACCACCAGCGTTTCGATCTCTGCCAGGTCATTTTGCACCGCCTGAAAACTCCCTATGGG
>JBJTOP010000286.1:0-4726 GCA_046074645.1 Planctomycetaceae bacterium
GATTGTCCAATGTGACTGGAGTTCAGACGTGTGCTCTTCCGATCTCTGTGAATCCAGCATCCTTCTGCGCTGTCCGGGCTGCGCGCGGCAGGCGCGTTTCACCCCTCACCCCCAACCCCTCTCCCCGGTCCGGGGAGAGGGGAGCCAGATGCTCTTTCCACAAGAAAGTCAACGCCATTGGGCGGGAGCCCCCGGCTGTGTTTCGCACCGAACGAAATCAGGTGTTCTTAACACCGTTTCACCATCCCAGCCTCGCCCTTCGACGACGTACATACTTTCGATTGCGAATCAGGAAAACCAGACGCCATCAGGTTGCCGTCTGGTGGATACATGTGCGGATCCTTGTGGATTACTTGTCTGGCGGAGCCAACCGTTCCACCTGTCTTTCGTGGAAGCGTCGTTGTCGTTCGCTGGATTCGGTTGTTTGCTGGAGGGATGCAAAGTGCCGGGCGAGGAGCTGGTGGGCTTTGAGGGATTGAGGGTCAAGGTTGAGGACGCCCTGCAGGACGACGACGCCGTCCTGTGGGTCGCGGTACTGCAGGAGGAGTTCGCCGGTGCGGAGGCGATCTTCGATGGTGGGTTTGGGGCCAGTGATGCGATCTTCCAGAAGTTTCAGTTCCGCGGTTGCTTTGCGGAATTCTTCCACCCGAGTGAAGGCCGCGTCAGCAGCAGCCGTCTGTCCGAGCTGTCGGCGACACTGGGCCAGTGTGAACCATGCTTCGTCGGCCCACGGGCGCAGCTGAATGCCTTTTTCCAGTGCATCTGCCGCCTCTGAGTACTGCCCATCCTCGAATTCGCTGCGTCCCAGCGAAATCCAGAGGTCTGCTGTTACGATGCCGTCATCGAGCGTTTGCCGGAGGAGTTTCCGTGCACGATCCCGATCACCGGTGGCCTTGAGTGCTTCACTGAGTCCGGCAGCAGCCCGGGCTCTGAGTGCTGGTGCCTGCAGGGCTCGTTCAAAAAGTGGAACAGCGTCTCGCTGACGCTGGGTGTCGCCAAGCAGTTCAGCCAGGCTGATGACCGGTTCCAGCCACTCCGGGTTCCTTTCCATCGCCGCGCGGAAATCGGCTTCGGCCTGGGGGTATTGTTGCTGCAGTGCGAACACTCTGCCCCGCACATACCATGGAAACGGATCGTCGGGGGAGTCCTTCATCAGGGCGTCCACGAGTGCGCCGGCTTCCTGATACCTCTGAGTCCGCAGGAAACCGATGACATACGAAATGCAGACATCTCGGTTATCACCGTTTTCATCGGTCAGCAATCTTCCGAGCCATGGGGCGGCTTCGGACATTTCTCCGCTTTGCGCCTGGAAGAGGAGCAGTTCGCGTTCCTGAAGTCTCGGCGGAGCACCTCGGCGGGCGAGAGCGTCGAGCGATTCTCGGATGATCCGCGGGTCACCATCGCGGCGAGCAGCCTGGCAGCGAAGCAGAGCTGTGTCCAGACGCCGGGCGCCAAGTGCTTCGGCGTAATCCAGCCATGCGAGCGCGGCAGCGGGGCGATGAGAAGCAAGTTCTCGTTCGGCAAGCTGGTGAAAAGCGGGTGGCCACCAGCGATGTCGGGTCAGAACGAGGGCGATGAGCAGAATCACTGCCAGTGGTCTGCGGAAACGTCGGACGGAATGCCATCCAAAACGTCCACTGCCAGTCCGGATGACGCGGCGACGACGGGGGCTGCCAGCACCCGCGGAAGTTTCCGTTTTTCCCTGTTCGTCAGCAGCCTGATTCACTGTAGAATACACCTGTCAAGCAAAATTGCTTTCGATTTTCACAAACCCGATGGGCACCTGTGTGTTGCGCTCCTGCAGATTAAAAGGTATCGACCGGATGGTCAATCACCAGCATCTGGCTGTTCTGGCAGCTCTCTGGATTGCTGCCGGCTGTGCGGAACAGCCGCCAGCAACGTCAGGCAGCGGCAAGGCGACCCCGGACGTCGCTGATAAACCCGGCTCTGCCGATACTCAGAACGCCACTGATCTCCCAAATTCGACTGCCGATGTGACAGCGGCAGTCAACACTTTCTGTGGGGCCTGCCACGCGGTTCCGCAGCCATCCAGTTTTCCTCGGGATGCATGGTATCATGAAGTGCAGCGGGGCTATCAGTTCTACTTCGACTCCGGGCGCACGGATCTTGTTATTCCCGTGCAGTCAGGTATTGTGGAATGGTTTCAGGCACGAGCCCCCGAAAAGCTGCCAGAAGCCGACCAGCAGGCGACTGAATCGCCCGTTGCCTTCGAACGGCGGGAATGGAATCCGGCGGTCTCCACAGGTTCCGGTGCTGCGGTCGGCACTCCAGCCACTCCCGCAGTATTCTCTTCCCCGCCAGGCGTTTCATTCGTCGCGACAGCCGACGAAACGCAGCGCACTCTCTGGTTCAGCGACATGCTCCGCGGCAGGATCTGCGAAATCAATCCGGCTGGTGAAACCCTGTTCGAACTCCGCGCCGTCGTCGCCAATCCGGCCGCTGTTCGAATCGTCGATCTGGATCAGGACGGCCGCAATGATCTTCTCGCCGCGGATCTTGGCAGCCCACTCCCCGCTGACCATGACCGCGGACAAGTGCTTTGGATTTCCGACTACAGCAGCGGCAGCAAACCACTCATTGTCCTCGAAGGCATCGGCCGAGTGGCCGACGTGCGACCTGGGGACTTTGATGGCGATGGTGATCCGGATCTGGTCGTCGCCGAATTCGGCTGGCACACCACTGGCGGCCTGCATGTTGTCTGGAACGAAGGTCGCCACCCCGGCAGCCGGATTCTCTGGCGCCCTCAGCGGCTCGATTCACGTCCCGGTGGCATCCACGTCCCTGTGCTCGACCTCGACGGTGATGGTCGTCTGGACTTTATCGCCCTGATCAGTCAGGAACACGAATCCGTCGAAGTATTTCTGAATCGGCCGACAGGCTTCGAAAAGTTGCTGCTGTTTGCTGCTCCGGATCCCTCATGGGGATCCAGTGGCATCGAGCCCGTGGACTTCGATGGCGATGGCGATACCGACATCCTTTACACCGCCGGCGATACCTTCGACTCACGAATCATCAAACCCTTTCACGGAATCTGGCTGCTCGTCAATCAGGGAGATCTTAAGTTTCAACCAAAGCATCTGGCGGCCATGCCCGGTGTCCATCGCGCTCTGCCCGGAGATCTCGATCAGGATGGCGACCTCGATGTCGTCGCCTGCGCAATCCTGCCAACTCAGGCAATTCACGGAACCAACCCCGATCAACTGCAGGCCACCATCTGGCTGGAACAGAAGGCCGATGGCAGTTTCCTGCGACATCTGATCCAGTCCGGACCCCCACAGCACCCGGCGATGACTCTTGCTGATCTGAATGGCGACGGAAAACTTGATATCCTGACAGCAGTTATGAGCGAAACGGGAGGCAATTCAACAGCCTCTCTTGAAGCCTTCCTGAACTGCGGACGTTAGCTGGTCACCGCGTCGGCTCCCAGCAAGCCCGCTGTCCAGGGCCTGAAAACTGAACACTGAACACTGAAAACTGAAAACTGCCTGCATGACTCCAGTCACCTTGATTACCGGCTTCCTTGGTACAGGGAAGACGACTGCGATCCGGTCTCTTCTTGAGCAGCGTCCGTCTGACGAGCGATGGGGCGTGTTTATCAATGAGTACGGCATTGTATCGCTGGATGAAGCGCTGCTGGATCTTCCGGACGATAGTCCTGTGAGTGTGCAGGAGTTGGCTGGGGGGTGTTTCTGTTGTGAGACAGCCGAGCTTTTCAAGCCGATGCTGGTGCAGTTCCTGCGCCGTGTGCGTCCCCATCGGTTGCTGATCGAGCCCAGCGGAGCAGGGCATCCGGCCAGCGTTCTGGATATGCTTCGGGAATCCCGCTTTTTCAGCTCTCACCTGTCTCTCCAGGCCGTGATCTGTCTCGTGGATCCCCAGGACGCCGACAACCCGCGAATTCGCAGCAATCCGGTATTCCATGACCAGCTGGAGATGGCTGATATTGTGGCGATTAACCACACCGATCATCGCTCACCGGACTCCATCGCTCGTTGTCGAGCGTTGATTGAGGAACTGGATCCGCCGAAGCTGCTGATTGCCGAGACAGCTCATGGTCAGCTGCAGTCACACTGGCTGACGCTCAGCGGGTCCGTGCTGCGGTCGCCGCGTTTCCCGGATGCACATGCAGCGACCCCGACGGCCCCGACGACCCCGGCCAGCGACGCGTCCGCGCCGCTGGTCCAGCTGGGAGCGACTGTTCCGGTAAACGGCGAGCAACGGACCATTGCAGCGGTTCCGGAACCCGGACGACCGCTGCTGTTCCCCAGCAGTGGAAGCGGCTGGTATGCCTGCGGCTGGCTGTTCTCTGCTGAAGAGCGATTTCGGCGCGAACCATTGCTGGATCTGCTGGAGTCGTGGGGGGGTGTCCAGCGGCTGAAGGGTGTTTTTCATTGTGATGACGACTGGTGGAGCATTAACAGGGCAAAACGGGAATCCAGCATTCGCCGCTCCTGCTGGCGTCGCGACAGCCGTCTGGAGATCATCGTGGACCAGCCATTCGACTGGGATCAGCTGGCCGCAAAGATCCAGGAATGTCTCGTTCCTCAGGCACGGATTCCGAAACCATAAAAAGTTCGCCCAAAATCGTGCCGCCCCCGCCCCCCCCCGAAACGCCCCCCACTCCCTCCAACCAAGCCACAACCACAAAGGCATGGAAAAACTCCCACTGTATTTGCCCCCCCGCCGCACAGGTGCTCCCGTCGCA
>JBJTOP010000287.1:0-5362 GCA_046074645.1 Planctomycetaceae bacterium
CGGAAACGCAGCAGCAATCAATGGGACTGCAAAAGCTTCGACTCCGTAATCGATCGCGTCAGAGGTCGTTGGAACCATTTTTGAAACAACAATTCATGGGCACTTAGCATCGTTTTACCATCCCAGCTTTCCCCTGGGATGGTGAAACGGTGGTAAGGACACTTGAGATCGTCTCTCGGATTTCATGCAGACGCGCCGGCGGGCATCTTGTTGTACCGACTCTTACCTCACGCAAAGGCGCCAAGGCGCAAAGCTGGCATTGTTGGAAATTTGAACCTTCTGTCCTTCCTTTGCGTCTTTGCGCCTTTGCGTGAGACCAACAGTTCTGAAAACAACCGGCAGCGGAAGAGACGTCAACTGACGGGAGGAGCGAAACGCTCCAGCTTTCCCATTCTCGCGCCGTTTCACCATCCCAGCCTCGCCTTCCCACTGACCTTCAGCGAACTCCAAAGTCGCCATTTCCCAGGATCAGCGGACGAAGGTGGCTGGCAGGGGCTGAGGGACTTGCGATGACCTTCTGTGACTTTCCCAGACTTTTCGCAGCCTGTGTCGCCCGGTCAGACGCATAGCTGGACAGGTCTTCAAACGTCAGAGTGCGATCATTCCAGAGCGCAGCGACGGCCGCCTGCACTTCACCACTCACGTCACTCCCAACGAGCGCTTCGCGAACAGCCAGCATCATCGCAGTGTTGCCACGATCGGCACGATGCACCTGCAGTGAGGCGGCTTCGACGGCATCGGAGCGATCAGCAAAAAGCACATGTCGACCATGCGGGCTGCGACATTCCGCAAAAGCACTTCGGGCTTCATTGCGTGCTCGTGCGGAATGGGCCGCATCAATAATCCAGAGCACATCGCACTCGAGATTATTCACCGGGCGGCAGAGATCCTTCCAGCGGACGCCCTCCTTATCCAGCTGCCTGAGATTACGTGGATCGACGTCGGGCGGCAGAAAAAAGAACTCCTCACCCACTCCGGTACGCACACTGCCTCCCACCGACACCGCTCGCGAGATGCCACGGCCACAGACCACCACGATCACCAGATCATCCGGCGATGCCTGTGCCTTTCGGGCTGTGATGAATTCGGCCAGAGTGCCCGTCACGGATGTCCAGTTAACGCGAGTATCGGCAACAACCTGGCTCAGTGCTCCGTACGGCCGCGCGAGTCCTCGTGCAGCCTCCAGATCATCGCGAAACCCCTGCACGCTCCCGACAGAATACTGCAGCGGGGCCGATTTGATGTATTGATCCACGGCGAACGCCAGCAGATATACGCGTGCGGCAGGATCCCGTGGCCGGCCAGTGGTGAAGAACGCTGCCGTATCACGGCCCTGATCGCTGTTGGTGAGTTCTTCACCGGGTTGGCGAGCACTCACAGTGATTGTATTGGCTGCTTCCGGCTGCTGTGATTGCCACGTGTATTGGCGAGTTGCCGCCGGGCCGGCGATAACAGGGGCAGGCAGCAGACGTCCGTTGTGCGAGGCCTGAATTTCAAACGCCGCCGCATCAGCCGGATTCACGAATGTCACCCGAGCCTGTATCGTAACCGGCTGTCCCGCCGGCAGTTCGGCACCATCGGCTGGAGTCAGGATTTCAATCTGCGGCAGGGCCAGAACGCGACGCTGCAACTCCTGACGCAAATCCGCTGCGACTGGGCGATTGAGTGCTGCCAGAGCGTCCGGGACATTGCCCAGCTGCAGCACCTGACGAATCACTTCCGGCTTCTCATACTCCTTCTGCAAATGCTCAGCCGGTTCGAACCGCGGAGCCTGATCCACCCCCTGATTGATCTGCCAGCCGAACAGCCGATCACCTTCCGCAATTGACGCGTCGAAGTAGCCTTCCGGAGTAAACAGCACCCATTCACCAGCCTTGTCTGAAACCAGAGTCAGCAGGGGCTCCCAGCCGGGGTTGATTCGAAGCACTGTATCACCCGGACTGTCAGCGCTGAAGCCGGTGCGGCTGCTCCACAAATCCACGATTTCCCAGGCCGGATGCTGCTGCAGAATACTCTCGATCCGAGCCGCTTCCGTGATCACCTCGTCTGCCGTGGCAAAGCCAGCCAGGTGTGTGAGCGAATCACCGTCACGCAGTCCGCGAGCAAACAGAATGCCGGCCTTCAGCAGATCCCGCAGCACAACCGCGCCCCTGGCCGATCGCTCAAACCTCGCTCCAAAAACGGCCTGCTGTCGCGGCAGGTTCAGTCCCTCCAGACTCCAGATACGAACTGTCTTATCTCCAGCACAGGACACCAGATATCGTTGATCGGTGGACACAGACAGATCTGAAATCGCGCTGCTGTGATCGCGAAAGTAACGCACCAGTTGCGGAGCCTGGCTGGCGGCTGAAGGCAGTCGATACACGAAAATGCCATCGACGGTCCGCGTTCCAATCGCTACTGCTGCGGGAACACCATCTGTTCCCTTCAGAAAAGCGTGAGCACCACTGTAGAACCCCTGATCGGGAATGCTGAGCGCGATTGTGACGGGTGTAAACGGACTGCCCCGAGGTGGATTGATCGACAGAGTTTGTGTGAGTCCGTCCGCCGTTGGGGAGTCGGCGGTCACCGTCCAGCCAGGAGCGAAGGTGTCCGGTGCATTGGCAGCGGGCGGCGGAGAATTCGGCGGCTCGGCATCGGATTCTTCAAGATCGGAATCACCTGACGTAATCACCGCGATTTTTTCAGAGGAATCCTTCAGCACCAGCTGATAGCCGGTTTCCTGAGTGGACATGTCCGCAGCGAACCTTGCCTGACGGAAAATTCGACCGCGGCCAGTAGCGGTCATCGGCGCGGCCTGCAATGGCTGCGGCTGCAATTCGCCAGCCGGGGTCCTCAGTTCCCAGATCAGCAGCTGCTCGCGATCGTCGTTGTGGGTGAGTATTCGCGTGGAGTCCTCTGAAAACGCAGCCGCTCGACACGCTTCGCGACCGGGAAATTCAACTCGATCCCGGACTGCAAGAGAATTCGCATCCAGCAGGATCAGAAATGATCGGACATTTGCAGTGGATTCGAGATCACCAAGAACTGCGAGATGCGCGGCATCGGGCGAGAGCACCAGATTTCGCAGCGTCAGCAGCACGTCTGTCGGCACCTGCAGAAGCTGGTTCAAAGACGCAGTCTGAACCGCCCCCTCCAGACCGCTCCGGCGAATGGACAGATTGCCGTCAGCATCCCCCGCGATCAGCAGCCCGCCGGCGGAAGCTGTGGTAATCGCTGAACCTGTCTGACTGAACAGACCAAGCGGACGTGGAGGTTCCGTGCCTGTCAGATCAAAGGCGGTGAGCTGGTCCTGTGGACCGGAGTCGGTGTCGAGGATGACAAATGCCAGCAGCCAGCGATCCGTGGCGAGAGCCAGTGGATGGAAGGATCGCCGCAACGCGGTCGCCGCATCGTCGCCGGAAACATCAGGTGCGGTGGGGTGCAGTTCCCGCCGTATTCGCTGACCACCAGCAAGCGTCCACGCAACGATTCCCCCGAGACGATTGGAGGCTGCAATTACCGACGCATCTGCATTGGTCACAAGAGAAACAACTTCAGCACCCGCCGAAAGCACTTCCAGAACCTGCTGATTACCGGGATCGACCAGCACGATATCTCCGCCAGGACCGCGAGCGGAACTGCCACCAATCAGCAGGCGTCGGCCGTCAGCGGTAGCTGCGGTGGCGTTAATTTCTCCCAGTGAACCCCGAGCGAATTCCCAGCGAACTGCCGTGCCGGGAACGATGCGAGCATCGGCAATGTCGTAGAACTGAACGAGTTTACTTTCACCGGCCGCATGAAAACGACGGCCGTCGTTCAGAAAGCCCACTGCCCGGGTCCTGCCGACGGGCCCTTTAAAGTCCAGCGCCAGCCGCGGTGGCTCGGCCCGCTGACCGTTCGCAGTGACGGTTGCAAGCAACAGCGTCACGCAGCAACAGATCGGCGACAGGAAACGCATGAAACAACGCGAGGCAGCAAGCCGTGACATCTCAAGACCCCCCGCAGCATCGGAGCAAACGAGCGACTGGAGCAATTCTAACATCGGCTCACCCAAAGGCGAGTGGAGAATACAGCGCCCCTGACCGGGCATCTCGTGTCGATCTTCGGACTCCACGCCTCTCTGACCAGGCGTGCCGGGGATGTCAATCCCCCGGGTAACGGTGCTGAGCCGTCGGACGGCAGTCCGCGGGCAACTGCACTGCCACGGCCTTCGTGGGAAGCTCGGCGGACCGGGGACGCGACGACAAAGCCCGAGGAACTCACCCCTGTTTCGTCACGTGGACTATCCGTCTTATGAGTCCCACTCGTGCCGCATGTCCCATCACACAACCAGGCAAAATACAATCACCGAGACGCGAGCGTGAGGAAACGGGCTGCCCGGACGACACGTATCACGGTTCGCACTGGGAAGCGGGAAGCGGTGAGGGGCTGGGGCGTGCGAGTGAGAGAGTAGAAAGTGGAGAGGAGACCGCAGGAGCATCGAGAAAGTCGAAAGTCTCCTCTCTCGATTCCCTACACTCCTGCTCTATTTTTTGACGGCGGGTGCCGCAAAAACACACATCAATCCCCCGGTCACGGTGCATCTCGGCGGAGTGTGACCGCACTTGCGGTGTGAGACCAGTGAAACTGGTTGTGTGGGAGAGTGGTCTTCATGCGATGCTATGCGGGTGTAACAAACCGTAAGACGCAAAGGGTGGTACCCGGCGGTGAGCATGATGACGGGCAATGAATTGAGCAAGTCAGATGTGTTTGTGAAATTGGCCGTGATCCTCTCTCCCCTGATTGAGGAAGTCGTTCGGCAGGGTATGGTGATCAAAGAGCCTGAACGTGGACTGTTCGGGGGTTTCCTTTCTGCCGGCAGACAGGTGATCGACCAGTTCCTGGTTGCTCAAATCGAACATCGACGCCAATCCCCCAAAGCGGGGACACTCCCCAAATGGCCCCGCAACCTACGTGGCGGTGTGCTCTGGAGCGACTCAGGATTGCCATTTCCTGCCTGCTTAACTTGCTGATTTTGGAGTGCAGAGATCGGACTCTGCAGCAGACAGCCACAGCACGAACCCGGCCGCTTCCACCGCTACAAATACTGGAACCGCTTCAACCGTCAAAATCGAACCTCGACCCAAATCCCCCGCAGCGGGGACACTCCCCGAATAGCCCTGCAAACTACGTGGCGCTGTGCTCTGGAACGACTCGGGAGTGTCTTTTTCTGCCTGCTTAACTTGCTGATTTTGGAATGCAGAGATCGGACTCTGCAGCAGACAGCCACAGCACGAACCTGGCCGCTTCCACCGCTACAAAGACTGGAACCGCTTCAACCTTCAAAATCGAACCTCGACCAAAATACCCCGCCGCGGGGACACTCCCCGAAAGGCCCTGC
>JBJTOP010000288.1:0-7758 GCA_046074645.1 Planctomycetaceae bacterium
GCTGTACAAGCAGCTGGAAGGACAGCACAGCAAAGGCGGATTCACTCATTTACTTCCGGCGATCGCCACCTTGTCCAAACATGCGACCGCAGAATCGATTCGGAACGACTTCGCCCGGGTTTCTGTGAAGCAAATGAAGTCCTGGCTGAAAACACATTTGCCCAAAACGCTTGCCTCAAAGCGGAGGGCTGCCTACGCAGAGGCTGCTGCCGCTACAGCAACGTAGGCGCAACAAAATTGAACACCCCTGAGATGAACGTTTCATCAGGCCACCCCCGGGCTGTGGTTTGCACCGAAGGTGCGCGGACCTGCGAGCGTTGTGGTTTCAGTTGAGATCAATCAACGGCGCCATTATGGCAGCCTTGTCGGTAATCTGCCAGAAACAACAGAAGATGCCATTTTGGCAAATGTCACACAGGGGCTCTCAGGAAAAACAAGCCAAAATGGCGGTTCTTGGTTTTTGAAAATTACACGGGAAACAAAAATGGAGTTGTAAAGCCTTTGATAACAACAACTTCCATCAAAATAAAATGGCAGCTGCAAATTCTGGCACGAATCGTGCAGTCCTTGCTAACATCGCCGCGGGGTAATGCGGGTTGGCTGCATGGAATGTCGCCGCGGTCAGTTGATGATTGGTTTCTACAGGGAGAATTGAGATGAACTGGAACACATTGCTGCATCCGGCTGGCAGTCCTTTTGTGGCTCTGCGAAGGGACTTCGAGCGTCAGCTGGGTCTTGAGAGTCATCCGGCGTACGCGGGGATGACAGTTCTGGAGTTTGAGGACCGCTGGACGGTGACTCTGGATCTGCCGGGTCTGAGTGAAGCTGACATTCAGGTGACGTGGGCTGACGGTTCGCTGGTGATCGAGGGTGAACGTCCCGCAGTGTCCCACGAGGGAGCTCGGGAGCTGTTCAACGACCGAGCGACAGGAAAGTTCCGGCGGGTGCTGAAGGTTCGCGAGGGAGTGGACCCTGGTTCGATCGAGGCCGAGCTGCAGGCGGGGGTGCTGACACTGACGCTGCGTCGCACTCCTGAAGCGGGAACGCGTCGCATCCCGGTGCGGGGCCGCGTTTCGGGTGACCAGAGCCCGACCGCGTGATGGCAGCAGAGCCGCAGTCCTCGGGGGCTCTTTAAAAAAACTCTTCACCGGCGGTCAGAACATCGAGTTCCGACCGCCGGCGTTGTTTGACGGTGACTATTCCAGCAAACCGAGTGGGCTGCTGAAGAGTTCATCGAGGTCACGGGGCGCGATTGGGGCAGGCTGTGGCAGGCGAAGCAGAGGCGATTCCGGGCGTGGGCGACGGGCGGAAAGAGCGCGTTGCTGGATGGCAGTCTGAAGGCGTCGGAGGATTGCCCGACTGGCACTGGCAGTGACCACACCGGCGTCGGTTGACGTGTTCGGGGTGAACACGGACCGGACGTTTGTTTTGGGGGCAGTTGTCTCGACAACGGGTTCGCTGTGGTTTTGGGCTTTTTCCGCAGTTGGCGTCTCGGAGAACACTCTGGGGTCTGCGATTCCAGTTGCATTTCCGTTGCCGGCAGCCAGCGGGAAGGACAGAGATGGGGTTTGGGCACCGGTAACGAATGTGGTGCCTGCGTCGTACTGGTAAACACGATCGGTGGTTGAATCAACAACCCAGAGGTGATTGACGTTGTTGGGATCGAGCGTGATACCAGTGGGCGTTGGGCTGGCGGGAGAGAGTATCCAGTTTGCTTCAAGGACGCCTGAGAGCGAGTAGCGGAAGACGCGGTCTGTAGCGAGGGTATCATCGGTGACCCAGAACCGGGTACCATCTGTAACAACATCGGTGGCATTCAGGTTCTGGGCATTCAGCCGGAAGTTGGAGGTTGCATCGACACGACCTGCGCGCAGGGCCGCACCGCCGGTGAATCGGTAGAGCCGGTCGCCGGTGGGGTCAACCAGCCACAGGTCATTGCCCCAGACGGTAATTCCTTCGGGGCGGCCGGCACGACCGGGGGTCCACTGCCCCAGCAGCGCCCCATCACGACTATAGACGAAGATATCGCCCCCGCCGTCAATGACCCAGAAGATGGTACCGGTGGGATTGGTGGCAATACCGCGAGGCCGGGTGTCTCGGGCAGCAAGTGTCGTGCTGGTGATGGAGGTTCCGTCAGCTGTGTACTGGAAGTTTCGCAGTCCCGTGGCATCGACGACGAAGAATTTCGGCGTGAGTACGGGGGGCGTCACAGTGATTGTGACGGTGGCTGCGGCGGAGAGCGTGATACCGTCCGACGCCTGATACTGGAAGCTGTCGGAACCGCTGAAGCCCACCGCTGGTGTCCAGTTGAAGGACCCATCGGGATTGAGTGTCAGTGCCCCGTGAGCGGGTGGCGCGGCGAGCAGAGTGGTGAGTGGATCGCCATCGACATCGCGATCATTCAGAAGGAGTCCGGGAGCAGCGACGGTGATGGGTGTATTGAAACTGGTGGTGTAGGCTTCGTCGCTGGCCACTGGCGAATCGTTCACGGGAAGGACATTGAGAGTGACGGTGGTGATGGCGGACGTGAGCAGTCCATCGGAGGCGCGGTAGGTGAAGCTGTCTGTGCCGTTGAAATTGGCAGGAGGTGTCCAGGTAAAGGAACCGTTGGCATTCAGAATCAGTGTGCCCCGTGCGGGACCGGCCACACGGATGGCCGTGAGCGGACTGCCTTCGGGGTCGCTGTCGTTTGCAAGCAGGCCCGGGAGTGCAATGCTCAGAGTGGTGTCTTCGTTCAGAGTGAAGCTGTCTGCTGCGGTCGATGGTGGGTCATTGACGGGGGTCACAGCGATTGTCACGAAGGCTGGAGCAGATGTCAGCTGTCCGTCGCTGACAGAGTAACTGAACGTATCCTCGCCAAAGTAATTCGGGGCTGGCGTGTATGTGAATTGTCCATTGGTGCTGAGGATCAGCGTGCCATGCAGCGGATCCAGTACTTGCCGGACGGTGAGCGGATCGCCGTCGGGATCAAAGTCATTGGCGAGCAGGCTGGTGGCGAAGGTGGCGGCGTTTACTGCAGAATCTTCGGCGGTGGTATAGCGGTCTGCCTGGGCTGTCGGAGCATCATTGACGGCGGCCAGGTGGATTGTCACGGCGACTGGTGTCGAATCGATGAATCCGTCATTGATCACGTAGCTGAAGCTGAGCGTGCCGAAATCGTTGGGGGCTGGGATGTACAGGAAGCTGCCGTCTGAATTCAGCTTCAGTGATCCGCGAACGGGTGGCTGCGTCAGGCGGACGATGAGCGGGTCACCATCGGTGTCAGCGTCATTTGACAGGACTCCGGGTGCGGCTACGGCCAGTTGCTGATCTTCTGTGCCGAAAAAGACATCAGCAGTCCCGACCGGAGCCTGATTCACGTGGAAGACGGTCAGGGACACGGCAACTGGCAAGGATTCGGAAACGGCATCGGCAGCGACGTATGTGAAACTGTCCGGACCGTAGTATCCGGCGAGCGGGGTGTAGAGGAATGATCCATCGGAATTGAGAACAAGAGTACCGTGGGTGGGTGCGGACACGAGTCGGGCTGTGATGACATCTCCGTCGGCATCGCTGTCATTGGCCAGAATGCCGGGAGCGGTGATGGCAAACGGCGTGTTTTCCTGAACGACATACGCATCGGCAGGGGCGCTGGGCGCGTCGTTGACGGGCAGGACCGTGATCAGGAACGACTGTGGCGCGCTGGTATCGACGCCGTCCCCGGCGGTGCCTCCGTTGTCGTGCAGCACCACGGTGACTTCTGCGGTGCCGAAGGCATTGGCGGCTGACTGCCACGAAAGCGTGCCGTCGGGGGCAATGGAGGGAGTGACGGAAAACAGTGCGGGGTGGGTTGTGGTGACAATGAACTGGAGTGTCTGCAGAGTTTCCGTGGGGTCACCGGCGAAGATACCGGTGGCCCAGCCTGGTACGATCTGCGGCCCGGCGTCTTCGAGTGACGACTGTGGTGGACCGGCGATAAACAGTGGTGCCTGATTGGCGACAACGTGGCCGAAGTGCGAGGAATTGTGAATTTCACCGTCCTCGAGATCGTCGAAGTTGTAGCCATCACCAGGAATTGGAGTACCGAGCACAACGGGGATGGATCCCAGAACGACGCTGGTCCCTGATCGGATGAACTGCAGATCAAATCGAGCAGGGCGTCCGTCACCGATGAATTCGATGTCGAAAGCTGCCGTTTGCCCCGCGGCGACACCGGTGAGTGTGCCGGTGTGATTAACAATCTGAACCCGTGGGTCTGACGCGCGGACGGTGATGTCCATGGCGACGTTGGTTACGGCATTCTGGATGGCGCTGGTGACACCGTCGGCGACAGTTGTGCCAAAGCCGGAGGTGATCTGGAAGTAAAAGGGATCTCCGGGATCAACCGGGTCGATTGTGCCGTTGGGGATTGAGACGAGCGAGCGATTGACGGCTCCGGTGAGTGTTGCGAGTGATTCGAGGGCCTGTCGGGGATCCTGGGTGGCGAGCGGATTGGTGCCGAGGCCAATCACGAGGGCTCCGAGTGCATTCAGTCCGGTGACGGTTTCCTGAAGTCCGGCGCCGAGATTGAAGGGAGTCGTTCCGCGCGAAAGCTGAGTAAGTGATGCAACTGGCAGGGAGACGCCGTTCAGTCCGGTTACCTGAGCTTCGCCTTTGGGCTGGTAGGCAAAACCGGTATCGGTTGCGGTGAGGATCACTGGGAGGGCACCGGGGCGGAATCCGGCTCCGCCGATGGTTCCGGCAGGTGCAAGAACGCTGGTGATCGGGTCAGGCTGGAAGGACGAGAAGGCTGGAACGTCTCCGCTGTTGCCGGGGTTGAGCTGCGTGTTTGCTGGTCCGGCAGGGCCGCTTTCAAGCGTTGAGCCGTTGTTGTTGCCATCGAAGCCGAGACCGGTGACGAGCTGATAAAGTGCTTCGATGTCCGTTTCGGGAGCATCACCACCGTAGCCGGGAGTGGTGCGATCGAGTGCGGCCTGGATGGCTGTAGAGAAGCCGGGTCGCGTTGCCTCGACGAGGGGTTGATTGAGAATAAAGGGGCGGCCGGTCGGGAACTCAGCGGCGAAGCCGCCGTATTCCTCGAACCGGCCCACTCCGAACGCCAGGTCAATCCCGGGGAGTGATGTCTGCAGTGTGCTGATGATGGTTGGAAAAGCGGCCCGCACGATGGGGCTGTTGGCGGTGAAGCTGCCGGTGTCGTCAAAGAGCAGGAAGACATCCACGAGTGTGGAGAGACTTCCGGTTCCAGGCAGGGTGAGGCTGACGTTGTGAAGCGAGGACTGTCCTGTGGCGAGCGTCAGCTGGAGGCTGGTGGGTGTGACGTTTCCGCTGGCGGGGCGACTGGTGCCGGGAGGCCAGAGAATTCCACCGCCGGTTGGGGGAACGGAGATGCTGCCTGGCGGACGAATTTTTTCACGAACGACATAGGCCCCCGGTGGAAGGCTGCCGAAGGCATAGCTGCCATCGGGGCCGCTGATGGTCTGTGGTTCGTCGGGGTCACAGAAGTCATCGCGGTCGAGATCGAGGAACACGGGAACGTCGGGGCGACGGTATTCGCTGCCGTCGAGCATGCCGTCGGCATCGGTATCATGGAACACGACGCCATGAATTTCACTGGCGCGGAAGCGATTGGGAAAGTCAGTGGTGGCGGTGGCGAGTGCCGGGAGCTGGACAGTGCGGACACGGACATCAGGGGGAGTGGCATTCTGCGAGGGTGGAACGATTTCGCGCACGGAGTAGTTGCCGCGTCCGAGGTGCGAGAAGCTGTAGTTGCCTGTTTCGTCGATGGCAGGCGTGAAGAAGTAGTCCACCTGTGTGACTGTGGAGGGCTCCCCGAGATCAAGCAGCCCGTTGGTGTTGGTATCGAGGAAGACCGTGATGCCGCTGAGGCCCCGTTCACCGGGGTCGCGAAGTCCGTTGGCGTTGGCATCGTGGAAGACGTTTCCGGAGAAGCTGAATTGATGCAGATCCCGATTTCCAAAATTGACGGCCGTACGATTTTCGCCGTTCAGGAGCAGGAATGAAGAGAAGCCGGCGGGAAACGTGGTTGCGGAGAAACCGGTCTGGAGTACCTTGCGGATGACTGTGTTGCCGTAGGGGAGTCCTGAAAGAGTGTAGCTGCCGAGCGGGTCGCTGATGGCGGACGGTTCGCCGGGATTCAGGAGACCGTCGGCGTTCAGATCCGCGAAGATTTGCCAGCCTTCGAGGAAGCTGTCGGTGCCGTTGAGCAGTCCATCGGCATTGACGTCGTCGAAGACGATTCCACTGACGGAACCGGGTTCAGGGAGGAGGTCGAAGAAGGTGACTGTGGAAGTGCCGCCTATGGAGACGGTGGTGTTGACCGTTTTGGGTTTTCCGACTGCGGTGATCCAGCCGGGGGGAACGATCTGCACGATACTTCGAGGTCCGGCAGGAACTTTCGGGAAGACCCAGTTGCCATCGGCTGCAGAAATGGTGGCTGGTTCGTCAGCCGCTGGGATTCCATCACCATTGTTGTCGATGAAAACCGGTACATCGGCGAGCGGAGTTTCTCCGGGCGACTGCAGTCCGTCACCATTGGTGTCGTTCCAGACAAAGCCACGGACGGCACCGACGTTTTCTCGAATCCCGAAACTCACGCCTGTCCGGTTTTCTCCGTTAAGCAGTCGGAAGCTGGTGAAGCCTGCAGGAGGACCGGTGACAGCCCAGTTGGGTGGAGTGACGACACGGACCGTTTTTGTGCCGTAGGCGAGTGGGTTGAACGTGTAGGTGCCATCAGCCGCTGTTTGCTGTCGAGGTTCTCCGGCGTCCGGAGTACCGTTGTTGTTTGTATCGAGGAATACGGTCCAGTCGGCAAGTGGCAATTCGGTCGCAGCGAAGATTCCATTTCCGTCGGCGTCATTCCAGAGTGTTCCTGCAAGACTGCCATCGCGGGGCTGCAGATTGTAAAAATCTACATTGTGTACGCCGTTGCGGACCGTGATGGTCTGCACGACCGCCGGGCGACCTTCGGCCGTGATGAAACCTGTCGGCACTGTCTGCGTAACGGCATAAATTCCGGTCCGAATGTTGATGAAGGAGTAGTTGCCGCTGGCGTCCGTGGTGCGGACAGGTTCGCCGGTGTCCTGCAGCCCATTCGCGTTCAGATCCACCCACACGGACTGGCCTGACAGCGGGGCTTCTGTGGGGCCACGCAGCCCATCGCCGTTCGCATCATTCCAGACAATTCCCTGAATGGTGGCAATCTGAGGAATCCAGTTACCAAAGTCTGCACGTACGCTGCCGGCGGCCGTTACTGTCACTGTTCGAAACTCACGCGCGTTCAACAGCGGAAACAGACCTCCAGCCGTTGCCCGGTATGCGCCGACAGGGATTTCCTGAATACGCACCGCACCTGCAGGCACTCCGGTAATCACAAAGTCGCCATCCGCGTTGGCGATTGCTGAGGGCTCTGCGGTGGACAGCAGCCCATCACTGTTGAGGTCAGCGAATACGGTCCACCCCGAGATGCCACCTTCGGTGGGGTCTTTGATCCCGTTTTCGTTGGGATCATCAAAGATGGTCCCGACCACCTGCCCGGTGGTGATGGGGGCTGTAATCATTGGGAAATCCGCGGTCACGGATCGCCGGTCGCGAACATTCACGGTACGACTGGCGGTGAGTCCGGGCGGAGGGCTGTAGCCGGGCTGAACGATCGTCATCACCCGCCGCGTGCCAGCAACAATACCAGTAATTACGTACTTGCCATTGGCGTCCGTGGTGGTGAAGACTTCGCCAGCATTGAAGATGCCATCCAGATTTCCG